>DATDPY010000229.1:0-2206 GCA_035292565.1 Cyclobacteriaceae bacterium
AGGCATTGTTCAATAATCCTAACGCTCTGACGCATTTCTTCAATCCTTACGATTGCCCTGTCGTAGCAATCCCCGTTTTGTGCGATTGGAATCTCGAAATCAAACTGGTCATAGCCGGCATAGGGTGTTTTTTTCCGGAAATCATATTCCAGGCCGGTAGCCCTCAAATTAGAACCGGTTATTCCCCATTCAATGGCTTCCTCGGTTGTGAAGATCCCGATCCCCCTGGTCCTCCCCCTGATAATGCTGTTCTTCATGATCAGCCTGTGATATTCATCAAGGTGTTTGGGGAAAAAACTGATAAAGTCGCTGATCATTTTCTCCCATCCGTTGGGCAGGTCGAGGGCAGTGCCTCCGATCCTGAACCAGCTCGGATGCATTCGGCCACCGGTTATGGCTTCGATAATCTCAAGGATCCTTTCCCGGTCGGTGAACATATAAAACACGGGAGAAATCTGCCCGATGTCCTGGGCGAAGGTCCCGTACCATACCAGGTGACTGGATATCCTGAATAATTCGCTGAGCATGATCCTGATGGTGACAGCCCTCGGTGGGACTTGAATGCCCGCCAGCTTTTCCACAGAGAGCAGGTATGCCAGGTTATTCATGACACCGGCCAGATAATCGATCCTGTCGGTGTAAGGTATATAGGTATGCCATGTCTGGCGTTCTGCCATTTTTTCAGCCCCTCTGTGATGAAACCCGATTTCGGGAACCACATCGGATATCTCCTCGCCTTCAAGCTGAAGGATCAAACGAAGTACGCCATGTGTACCCGGATGCTGCGGCCCGACATTCAGGAACATGAATTGGGTATCGTCGGATTCCCTTGCCAGGCCCCATTCTTCAGGATCGAAGTTGAGGGCATCGAGTTCGAAATCCTGCTTCTCGTCGGTGAGGTAATACTGGCCCATCTCCGTAGCACGGGCAGGATGCTCCTTACGGAGCGGGTGGCCCTTCCAGTACCGAGGCATCAGGATCCTGAAGAGATGCGGGTGACCGTCGAACTTAATCCCGAACATGTCATATACCTCTCTTTCATACCAGCTTGCATTTTTCCAAACTCCGGTTATGGTGGGCAACGATGGATATTCACCTTTAAGCGCTGCTTTTATTCTAAGATAGCTATGAGATTCCAATGAATACAGGTGATATACGACGGTAAAGTCGCTTTCCGGCTGCCCATCCCTGTGCTTTCGCATTCTTTCATCGATGGCCGTGATGTCATGGAGCATCCTGAAAGGATTGGCAGGATGGTTTTTGAAATGCTTAACGATTTCAACAATCTTGGCCGCTGGAACCCAGATTGTTGGAATCAGGTCAATGGTATTCTGTACAATAAATCCCTGGTCACTGAATGCCGAATTCAGGTCTTCGATATATGAAGTAATGGAAGCTGTATTATTACTCATTGGTTCTTCAAATCCATTCAAAATGATTCGTCCGGTGTGCGCAATTCTTTAATCGAAGTATGTTTCTCCCGGTTAAGGTCACGTTGTGAAGTCTGGGCCGGTTTGATTACCTCATTCGGTCCAATCACCCAGCTTAAAGGCCGTTTTTCTTTACCCACCGCATCCCTCAGGAGGAGCAGTCCCTGGAAGAAAGCGTCGGGTCGTGGCGGACAACCGGGCACATAAACATCCACAGGAAGAAATTTGTCGACACCCTGAACCACACTATATATATCATACATTCCGCCCGAATTGGCGCATGCCCCCATGGATATGACCCACCTGGGCTCCATCATCTGTTCGTAAAGCCGTTTCACAACCGGGGCCATTTTCATGAATACCGTTCCGGCAACAACCATCACATCGGCTTCCCTGGGAGTATTCCGAAGCACCTCGGCCCCATACCGGGCAATGTCCCACTTCGGAGTCCAGGAGGTGGCCAGTTCGACGAAACAACAGGATAACCCGAATCCAAACGGCCAGATCGAATTTGACCTTCCCCAGGCAATAAGATTTTCAAGTTTGCTGAGGAAAATGGACCTTTTCGCAGATTCTTCCCAAGATTCACCAACCCTGAGCACTGAAGGATTTTTGATTTCTTTCATGCTTTTTTGCTTTTCCCGATGATTTTATGATAAGCTTCAAGAATTTTATTGCCGTCAGGGCCAAAATCCAAAGCCCCCATTTTCCATATATAGAATAAAACAACTGCAAGTTCAACGATAAAGAGCAGGATAGCTGCATAGCCTGCCCAG
>DATDPY010000230.1:0-4101 GCA_035292565.1 Cyclobacteriaceae bacterium
GTCATGACCACTTCAAGGGCCGATTTCTTCTCTTTAGAATGCATATCGGTCGGGATACCCCTTCCGTTGTCGATTACCGTAACCGAATTGTCGTCGTGAATGCTTACCATAATTTCATTACAATAACCGGCAAGGGCTTCATCAATGGAATTATCCACAACTTCCCATATCATATGGTGTAAACCCCTGAAACTGACATCCCCGATGTACATCGCAGGCCGCTTTCTGACTGCTTCCAATCCTTCAAGGACCTGGATATTTTCTGCGGAATAACCGTTGTTTTTCACCTTTTGTTTTATTTCACTCATATCCAGCGTTTTGGCAACCCAAAAATACAATTTTTCCCTTGCATTCCGGGCATATTTCACACCTAAAAATCAACTATTTCAGGCTGGATTCGCCGTTTTTTTACCGGCATCGGATTATCCTCAGAAAGTCCCCGTTCTGAGCATGACCAGGGTACAATTTTCAAGTGTTTTTATCGAGGATTTTGCAGCCAATGCGGCCAGATCTTCATTCTCGGTGCCGGGATTAAAAATGATCCTTCCGGGCTTCATTCCGATTATATATTCATAATATTCCCGCTGGTTTACCGGATTCATGTACAAGGTAATTGTGTCAACGTCGTGAATGGGCGGGTATTTCCTGATAATCAATATTTTTCTGCCCCCAGAGAGGCCGGGCCTTAATCCGACCGGCTCAAAATCATACCCCTTTTCAGATAACAGCCTGGCAGCCTGATAAGAATACCGGTCGGGGTTACTGCTCGCTCCCAGGATCACAACTTTGCCCATTAAAATATGAATACACCAGGCTGCGAAATTGCAGAATTTTATGCTAATCGGGGGCATTACATGACGGAACTCAATACAAAAAATCAGATTGGCGCACTATAGCACGCCATGCAACAAAACTTTATGTAATTTGGGGGACCAGCAAAAATTGGATTTCATTGGAAGACAGGGAGATCCTGGACAAAATCAGGGACCCGGAAACAAGAAATTTCGGGTTTAACCTTCTGGTTAGGAAATACCAGCAGAAAATTTACTGGCACATCCGGAGGATGGTGATCGATCACGATGATTCCGACGACCTGGTCCAGGATGCTTTTATCAAGGTGTGGCAGAACCTGCAGAGTTTCAGGGAGGAATCAAATCTCTATACCTGGATTTACAAGATTGCTACGAATGAATGCCTTAATTTTCTCCGTAAAAAAAGGAATAAGTACTTTCTTCCCCTGGTTAACATCGAATCCGCCCTTTCCGTAGCCCTGGATAAATCGGCCCATGTTTCGGCGGAGGAGATCCAGATGAAGCTCCAGAAAGCCTTGCTGAAACTTCCTGATAAACAGCGTCTTGTATTCAATATGAAGTATTTCGACGATCTGAAATATGAGGAAATATCCGAAATTACCAATACAAGCGTCGGTAGCCTGAAAGCAAGCTATCACCTGGCGGTAAAAAAAATTGAGGAATTTTTATCCAATACTTAAACCTGATGGACCAATAATTGTCTAATAATTGTCTTTAGAGGTCTTAACATGAAACTGGACGAAATCCATAAACTGAATTTCTTTAAAGTTCCCGGGGATTATTTCGATACGCTGCCGGGAAGGATCCAGGAGAGGATCCGGGAAACTGAAGTCCGGCCGGTTATAATTCAGCCGGTGATTTCGTTTAAATACCTGGTTCCCGCAGCAGCCTTTGCGCTTGCCCTTCTTGTGGTCGTTCTGGTAATCACCGAAAAAAAGCCCACACCAGTAGAAATGCTTTCGCAGGTGCCGACAGAATCACTGGTCTCCTACCTGGTAGCATCGGAAATCAGCACGGAAGAGTTTTTTGAGAATATCGACCTTTCAATAATTGCCAATGATTTCTTTACTGAGCAGGATATGGAAATCGATTCGCTGGGCGTTTCGATCGATGAAATTGAACGATTGCTTTTGGATGAATTCGATATTCATGGAGAATATTTATAAATTGAAAACAATGAAGTCAATTTTTAAAACTGTATTGATATCATTACTTTTTTTACTGTGCCTGAGTGGTATATCCCTGAAGGCCCAGGATAATGACGCCCTGAATAAAATTGAAAGTGCCCGAATTGCCCTGATCACGGAAAGGCTTGGACTTACTCCCGAGCAGGCCGAGAGATTCTGGCCGGTATATAATGAATTTATTCAGAAAAGAAAAGAGCTACAGCAGGGCCTCAAACAGGAACGGGAAGGCGTGGACATGAATAACCTTACCGAGGAAGAGGGCCAGCGGCTGATGGACATGGCCATGGATATCAAACAGCGCCAGCTCGATCTTGAAAAAGCATATTCACAAAGGTTACAGCACATTATCAGCGCCCAGCAGGTCATGGCACTCCGAAAAGCTGAAGAGGATTTCCGAAGGATGATCATCGAAAGACTGCAGGAAAGAAGAATGCAGCAAATGAGAAGAGAAGAAATGATGCAGCGACGGGGCAACTGACTTATCTTTGCAGGGTATTTGTCAGATTATGAAAGGTCAGCTATCCTGTTTTCATTTTATTCTTTTGTTTTTTCTATTGTTCCTACCCGTTGCCGGTTTAATTGCCCAGGATGGAGAACAAGAACCTGTAACTTATAAAATTTCCGAAGCCGACTCGGTCCTGAATGCAATTTTTACAGAAGACTCCCTTTCTTTTCTCAACATCCTCGACAGCCTCCTTACCCTGAAAATGAACATATCCGTTTTTTCAGCACGCCTGGGATATATCAGCAGCATCACAAATGCCGGAAGGAATTTTGGGGTCAGCCAATACGGAATTTCCGGCGGTGTATCCTATTACCATAACAGCGGTTTCTATGCCGACATGAATTTATACTGGAACAGCGACCTTTCTCCCGCCATCAATCCCCTCGTGACCTCCGTCGGCTATATGGGATCCATTAAGTCACGATTTTCATACTCAGCTTCCTATGAACACTATTTCTATTTTAAAAGCGATGATTCGGTACAGTATTATTACCCGCTTACAAACGGCATCTCCCTGAGTCCATATTTCGATACGAAGTGGATCAGCCTGGGCGCGGATTATTCATTCCTTTTCGGGAAAAAAACAGCACACCGGATCCGCCCCAACATTCATGGAAACATCGTCTTCAAAACAAAAGGAATTATCGATAGGCTCCGGATTGCACCCGGGGCTTCCATGCTTATTGGGAACCAGGATATCGTTTCGCAGAATCCCGTGAATATTGATATTGCCGGATTTATACAATCAAACGGGCAGGGGAGGTATAATGCGCTTTATAAAAAGTACGGCGATAAGCTTTTTGAATACCTGTATTCGGAGGAAATCACCAATGAATTCGGTATCATGAACTACACCCTGTCGCTCCCCGCCAGCATTATGGCCGGGAATTTTACTTTATCGATAAGCTACTATTATAATATGCCGGTGGCATTGCCCGGAGAAAGTATCAGCCTCGATCCGAACAGTTATTTCAGCGTGAACCTGATCTATTCCCTGCCAATGATCAAATACAGGAAATCGGGCTAACTGGTTTGATTGATTTTCCTGTTGGCATTTACACATCCTTAGCCTGTAAGAATCATCGGGTTTTTGCAAATCATCCGAGGTATTCCGGGTTCACCCTGACCACCCTTACCGCACGGGGAATGATCGCGATGTTCAGTTCTGAAAATTTTCCAAAGACTTCGCCATCGGCCTGGGCTGTAACAGGAATGGCAAGTTTTATTTTCGCCTCCTTGCAGCTGATGATCCTGGATCCCTCGGCTGCCCTGGCGATTTCGTTGTTAAATCTCGAAAGTCCGGCAATCAACAAAGATTTCAATTCCAGGCTCTGGGCGATTACGAGCTCAAACTTGCCGTCATATGGATTTCCAAGCCAGTTTAGGACCACCCCGGTACCGTAACACCGGGCATTTGCGAAAGCCAGCATGTACCCGTGCTCGGTGTATTCATGTCCATCCGCTGTAATATGGAATTCCATCATTTCAGACTGCGTCAGTTCCCGTAAGAAATGACGTGCGTAGGTCCCCATCCCTCTTTCTTTTTCCCTGGAGAATCCTTCAACGACCTGTGCATTCAATCCCACGTCCCCGATAT
>DATDPY010000231.1:0-3002 GCA_035292565.1 Cyclobacteriaceae bacterium
GTGCATGATAATCCCGCCAGATTACCCCGCATAACACATGCATGGCCGAATGGGTCCGCATCAGGCTGTACCGCCTTTCCCAGTCAATGACCGCCTTCACCCTGGATCCTTTAGTGAAAGATCCCCTATCCAAAATATGCCAGAGATCTTCGCCTGATTTTTCAAACCCGGTTACTCTGAATCCTTCGTCGCTAAGGTATACCCAGCCGGTGTCCGGGGGTTGTCCTCCCCCACCCGGGTAAAAAGCAGTTTCTGGTAAAAGTATCTTGTTACCATCGCCGGATACACCGATGATTTCAGACTCAAATTCCCTGACATAAGCATCTTGCTGGTACAGGAGCCTGGTGTTCATGGAGAAAAAAAATTTTCCATCAAGTTACGAAAAAACAAAGGAATCTATCGTTCGCAAGATACCGATTATTCCCAATTCCTTATTAAATGTCTGTTTCCATCGTTAATTTAATTGAGCAGATGAGAATCATGTACATTTTTAGTAAATTCAATGTTTCAACCAAATGAATCAGATTATTTAAATATGAAAACCTTCAAAATCAATGATAAGCAATTGAGGTCATACCATGACGACGGGTACCTGATGGTAAAAGGCCTTTTTGACACTCGGGAAATTGACCTTCTTCACCGGGCCGCGGTGGAGGACAGGGAGCTTGATAAACATTCCTTCGGGAGGGCCGATGGCGCCGGCGGAACCATAAGGTTAAGCCTTTGGAACCACCCTGGAGATAATATCTATGGAATGTATGCGAGGTGCAATCGCATCGTCAACACAGCGGAAAAAATACTGGGGGGCGAGGTATATCACTATCATTCAAAAATGATATTGAAAGATCCGAAAGTCGGGGGCGCCTGGGAATGGCACCAGGATTATGGTTATTGGTATTCGAATGGCGTTCTTTACCCATTGTTAACGAGCGCTTTTATTGCAGTAGATCCTGCCACGAAGGAAAATGGCTGTCTGCAAGTGATCAAAGGTTCGCATCATCTGGGAAGGATCAATCACGGACTTACCGGGGACCAAGCCGGCGCCGATATGGAAAGAGTGAATGTCGCCCTGGAGAGGCTGGAACTGGTTTACTGTGAAATGGCGCCTGGGGATACACTGTTCTTTCATGCCAACCTCCTTCACCGGTCGGACCAGAATCGATCCGAAAATCCGCGGTGGTCGTTGATATGCTGTTATAACGCTGCCAGAAATGATCCCTATAAGGAATCGCATCACCCCAGGTATACCCCATTAAACAAAGTCGAAGATTCGATGATCCTGAAAACCGGATTAAAAAGATTTGAAGGTGCCGGAACAAATGTCGACTGGCTGGATCCCGATAAGGATTACAGCGCGAGAAGTCTGGAGGAAAAATAACTGGATTTATTTATTAATATTTTTTTCCCGGTATGGATAAAACCAGTAGCCGGAAGGTATGACGAGTTTTCTGAAAATATTTTTTATCTGCCTTTTTATGACAATCTTGTCCCTGGTGTTTCAAGCTTGTCAGACGGATGAATCGAATCCCCCACAACCCACGCCATATGAATTTCCAGAATTATACGGCTTCCCGACAAGTTTGAATATCCCGGAGCTAAATCCCACGACTGTGGAGGGCGTAAAGCTCGGGCGATACTTATTTTATGACGGAAGATTATCGGGTCGAGACCACACCGATTCATTGATGTCGTGCGCCACCTGTCATATCCAGTCGAAAGGGTTTGAATGCGGGCCTGACCACCCGGAATTTAAAGGCTTTCCATTCGGTTTGCCGACGAATGAATTTCCAAATGGCAAGAGGACACAGCACGTCATGCTTCCGCTTTTGAATACAGTGTTTAATTCGAAGGGATATCTGTGGAACGGCTGGGTAGAAGCAGGTAATCCAGCGGAAGGAATTGCAGGTTATGGATTCATGGGTGACCCATTTCTGGATTTCAGATTCCTGGAATCGGTAGTTTGGATGGCTATTACGGCTGAGGATGAGATGGCGGGCAGCGTAGATAAAACGGTGGAGATGGTAAGCTCAATTCCTTTATACAAGTCTCTTTTCAGGGATGCATTCGGAACAGAAGAAATTAATATCGAAAGGATCTCAAAGGCCATCGCACAGTTTGTCAGAACACTCATCGCTTACCGGTTTAAATTTTATAAATATGTAATCCATGAGGCAGAACTGACACCTTCAGAACTCAGCGGGAGTGAACTCTTTTACAATGAAACTGCCGATTGCTTTCATTGTCATGGCGGGTCACTTATGATGACCACAACCGATTATTATAATAATGCAAAGGATTCAGCTTACGATAAAAATGATGACCGGTATTCGGTAACGGGGAATCGTTATGAGAAAGGGGCCTTCCGCGCCCCATCGCTGATCAATTGCGAAATTAACGGCCCCTATATGCACGACGGGCGCTTCAAAACCCTGGATGAAGTAATCGATTTCTATTCCGAAGGTCTGAAATATTCCGATTACGTTTCACCTTTGATGAAATTCGTACAATACGGGGGCGTTCATTTAACAACAGAACAGAAAGCCGACCTGAAAGCTTTTCTACTTACGCTGACCGACCATGAACTTCTCACCGATCCTGCTTATTCCTGCCCTGCTGAATTGGGAGAATGGGGTATCCGGTACGAGGGTCCTTGAATTCATTGAATAATCGGCTCAATATCAGATATCAGATATTTGATATTTCGTTTCAGGAGGAGGATTTTGACATCAATTAAACATTCTTGATTGATGTGCGGGATCGAATAACCTGACTAATTATTACTGAGAGCATTAAATAGTATCAAATCGGATGTCGAAAGTAAACATTATCATGAAAATGTAATGAATACCATTTATCGATTAGGAGTTTGGGGTTGTCCAATAAGTCCTATTTTGATTACGGACAAGATTTTTTTGTTGCCCCATTTATTATCTTATCGGTTTTTCAGGCTGCGTGTTGAAGGGCCACTTTCTTCAAATTATGACTAATGGCTATTAATCCCC
>DATDPY010000232.1:0-6908 GCA_035292565.1 Cyclobacteriaceae bacterium
CCGCCATTTCTATGATCCGCTTCGATACGGGCTGCTGATGGAAACGGATGCATTGAATGTTCAGGTATTGCAGCCTGTCCATGGTTCGGTTCCAGGTATCGGGGGAAATGAAATTATACCGGCCCCGGTCGAAGCCTTGACCATGAGTATTGATGCTGGTGCCTCGAAGGTTAAGCCGGACGCCGTTTAAACGGAGTTCCGTTCCCTCAATCCATATCTCCCGGAAACCGAATCTCCTGTGCTCTTCATCTAATTTACTCCCTGGCTTATCTTTATTTTCGATCTTCATTATTTTTGAACTTAGTATATAAAGATTCAGCGTTTCAGGATTCCATACCCGGACATCCTCCCAGGGTGAGGCAAGTCTTACTTTGCATTGCTCTCCCGGCCGAAGAATTAACTTATTGCTTTTTATTTCCAAAATCGTATTCGCTTCGCCCTGATTCCGGATATGGGCATGTATTTGTATTTCATATTTTTCCGCCGATGAATTGACAACATCATAATCGACCGTAATTTTTTTATCCCTCCAGGAAGTTTGAATAAAAGCATCATCAATGTAAACCGGGCCATAAGCCCTCAGCCAGATATCGAAAATAATCCCCCACCGGCTCTGGTGTCCGTACCAGCCAACAGGCCACTGGGGATATCCGCCGGCATCGACGATGGGCGAATGACTTCCACCCTTTACGATTACCTTAAGATGGCAAGTCTCACCCGCTTTTACATAATCGGTTACATCGACCTTAAATGGGATCCATCCGCTAATGTGGGTCGAGATCGGCTGTTCATTCAGATACACTTCGGCAATATGGTTCACTCCCTCGAATTCAATTTTGATTTTTTTATCTTTCCACCCTGACGGAATTAATATTTCTCTTTCATATATCCCAACACTGGTCGATGGTACAGTCACCTCCCGGATGACGGTATCCCCACGGTCGTTGACAAATTCTCTTTTTTCCTTTTTGATAAACCCCGGGGCAGCATCCCAGAATTCAGGCACAACAATGTTCGATTTTTCGCCGGTTTCCGTAGTAAATTCCCAGGTACCGTTAAGGGATATCTGTTCGCGAAGGGGAGGGGGTTGTCCGATCGCATGTTGATTAAACGTAAAAACTATAGATATGATCAGTAGTTGAAAAAATGGAATCTTCTTCATAAAACACAAATTAATTATTAATGGTAATATGTCTGGTTTAAAATTATAGACTCAATTTACTGAAAAAATTGTCTGGCCGATAGCCGGCATTGAAGAAAAGTTAACAAGGTCTCCCCGCGGTCCGAACGGTTAGAAATGATCTCTCATAAAGTAATATCCATCGATCCGAATATTCCTTTCTTTAATCTCCCCGAACTCCAAACCGTCGGACCGCTTCCCTCTCTTCAACCCAGTGGTCTGACGGATAGAAACGACAATTCCTTTATTACCTATAAATGATGATCAATCCGATGTTCTAAATGGTTCACAACTCCGATCCGTCTGACCACTTTTCATTGAACGCGGTCAGACGGTTCGAACACAGCGGTCAGACGGTTCGAAACGAACTTTCATTTAGCAATATCAGATCGTCCAAAAATTATTTTCATAGCCATATCCTAAATCCACAACCGTCAGACCGCTTCAGTCTCCCCACGGTCCGCACGATTAGAAACGATCTCTCATAAAGTAATATCCATCGATCCGAATATTTCTTTCTTTAACCTTTCCCGAACTCCAAACCGTCGGACCGCTTCCCTCTCTTCAACCCAGTGGCCTGACGGATAGAAACAACAATTCCTTTATTACCTATAAATGATGATCACTCCGATGTTTTAAAAGGTTCACAACTCCGATCCGTCTGACCACTTTTCATTGAACGCGGTCAGACGGTTCGAACACAGCGGTCAGACGGTTCGAAACGAACTTTCATTTAGTAATATCGGATCGTTCAAATTTTATTTTCATAGCCATACCCTAAATCCACAACCGTCAGACCGCTTCAGTCTCCCCACGGTCCGCACGATTAGAAACGATCTCTCATAAAGTAATATCCATCGATCCGAATGTTTTTTTCTTTAACCTTCCCCGAACTCCAAACCGTCGGACCGCTTACAGAAAATAAAAAAAGACAACGCTCATCGGGTTGTCTTTCATTTTCGCAGTGAAGCAGAACTCACTTCGTTCCTTCGCTTCACTGCGGTGAAGCGATCTTTGATCTGCTTCACCGCTCCCCAGGCTGGACTCGAACCAGCGACCCTCTGATTAACAGTCAGATGCTCTAACCAGCTGAGCTACTGAGGAGTATTCACCATGATTTTCGGGAGCAATATTACCCCCTGCGGCCTTATTTTTCAATGTTTTCGATCGATTTTATAGAATCCCATGTTCGTCCCGTGAAGAATTCTGCCTTCTTATTCGGAGTCCATCCTTTTATTTGCGCTTATTTCTCAACATTTTTGGGAAAGATGCAGTTTATATCCGTATAGGGTTTATCTAGAATTTCGTTGTCTCCGTTTTAACAAATCTCCGCAGAACTAACTATAATGAACTATGGGTAAAGGGCAATTCATTCTCGGGCTGATCCTGGCTTCCATTTTCGGCGGCCTGGTCTCTGTTTTCACTTTTAAATTCATCGAAAAAGATGACCCGGCCCCTTTGAATTCAATCGATGCAGACCAGAATTTAAAAATTTCAAATTTTTATTCAGATTCCCTGTTTCTGTCAGATTCCAATTTCAGGGTCCCTGAAGGCCTGAATTTCATCACGGCTGCGAGGCTGGTTACGCCGGGAGTCGTTCATGTGAAATCAACCATGACTGGTTCGAACAGTTCGTCAACGGGCGATCCCCTGCATAAGCTGTTTCCCGATTTTTTCGATCGTGACGGGGAACAATATGGCGCCACCGGATCGGGTGTGATCATTTCCTCCGACGGGCTAATTGCAACGAATTATCACGTTGTTGAGAATGCCAACAACCTGGAAATCACCCTGAATGACAACCGAAGGTATACAGCTAAAGTGATTGGTACCGACCCGGCCACCGATCTTGCCCTGTTGAAAATAAGCGAAATCAATCTCCCTTTTGTGAGGTTCGGGAATTCGGACAGACTCCAGATCGGGGAATGGGTCCTCGCCATTGGCAATCCTTATGAGCTTACTTCCACGGTTACCGCGGGAATTGTAAGCGCCAAGGCCAGAAACATCAATATTCTCAGCAACAGGGAACGTGGCATTGAATCATTTATTCAAACCGATGCGGCCGTCAATCCCGGAAACAGCGGCGGTGCCCTGGTAAACCTGGTCGGGGAGCTGGTCGGCATCAATACGGCCATTGCCACGCCTACGGGTACTTATACCGGTTACTCTTTTGCCGTTCCGGTTTCTCTTGTCCAGAAAGTTATGGGCGACCTGGCTGAGTACGGTACAGTTCAACGTGCCATGCTCGGAATCGTTATCCAGGACGTGAATGCCGACTTTGCAGAGCGTCATAATACAAAGGAACATTCCGGTGTTTATATATCATCGGTAAACGACGGAAGCGCAGCCCAGGACGCCGGACTAAAGGAAGGGGATATCATCATTAAAATCGATGATAAAAAAGTTGAAAATGTGGCATCACTCCAGGAACTGGTAGCCCGCAAACACCCCGGGGAAAATATCGATATTACATACCGCCGAAACGGTGTGGAGAAAACAACCACGACGAAATTAAAAAATGTGATGGGTGATATGTCGGTCGTCAGGAAAGAATCGACAATGGAAATCGACGGGGCGACTTTCGCTGAATTGAATGATGAATTAAAACAACGTCTCAACCTGCAGGGGGGGGTTCAATTGAAGACCTTACGTTCTCCCAAATGGAAAGATTCGGGCATCAAGGAAGGCTTTATTATCACCTACATCGACAAAAACCCGGTTTACGATCTTGAAGATCTGGCTGTTGCAATATCCGGTAAAAACGGCAGGTATTTTCTCGAGGGATTATATCCGAATGGCCAGGAAGATTATTTCAGGATTAATGATAACTGATGTAAAATAGAAGGGAGATGAATATTCACCTCCCTTTTATTTTAAACGGCATCACAATTCCCCGCAAGACAGGCTACTTCCTGCGCCGCAGTTGTAAAATCTTCTTCTTCGTACCTGTATATTTTTGAGAAATCAATATCGGGGAATTTTTTTATCAGCGCCTCGTATTCTTCCTTCGAAATTTCTTCGTAGGGCATCTGGTCGAATTTAGCATCAAAGGCCGGCAGGAAGGTGATCCCTCCGATCTTGTCCTGGTTCTCCCATACCCAGTGTATAATATCAAGCACTTCATCAGGCTTATAGGTAATGGTAACACTGGGGTTATGCTCCGTGTAATTTACCTTGGTCTGCAGCCAGTATTCAAGCTGCTGCATTGCCGAACGGTTTTTTCGTGTTATTGCACCTTCCGGCGATTTCATCGGAAAATGGATCACAAAAGTATTTGCATTTTCCCGTTTCTGACCGTTTTCAGGGTCCATAGATACACCGGCATTTTGTAAAACTTTGTAAACCGGGGTATGCATCCCAACCCTGACGTTCCTTACATAGTAATCGGACCAACGGGAATGGATACCGGGAGAGCAATTTAAAAGCTGTGAGGAATTCCCTGATGGTTTGACACAGGTAACTGCAGCAGACTGGCTGATGCCAAGCTGTTGTGCATATACCCGGTTGGTTTCAACGGCAATATCCCTGAGCATTTTCTGTACATCGGCAGTCTGTATGATATGGCAGTCAAGCTGGCCGTTTATATCCACACCTAAAAGCCTTTCCTCAACGCAATTTTTCTTCCACTCCGGCCGAAGTCCCGGAAAATAGGTTGCCATGGATTGTATGGTTCCTATGATGGTTGCAAGTTCAACTTTTTCGGCAAGAGTTTCGAAGGTGTCCTCCGCCCTAGCAATGGCTACGCTAAGATTGCAAAACTGGAATGGCCTGAGTACAATTTCTCCGCAAGGGTTGGTGCCAAACCTTGCCATAGCCCTGCGTTCGGGCTTGGTCTCAACGGCTGCCTCCCTGTTGAAGATCCCCGGCTCGCCTCGTTCTGAATTAACCATATCGAGGATATACTGTGCAACCTCCGACTGGGTCAGCTTCCTGGATGGCCATACGGCCGAATTGTTGGCGTTCCACCGCTGATTATTCTTGATCCAGAAATCTCCATCCTTGCAATGTCTCATTTCATGATCATCGTAATCGAATAAAGCGATCATAGCTGTTCGCCTGACCCCGCCGGAGACTGCTGCCTGTCCAACGGCACACATGATGTCATGGGCATCAACCGGCCTAAGAAAGCTCCCCTGGCGCGATAATATCCTGGCTCTCACGAACTCCATCATGTTCTTTAATGGATCCGGTCCGGAAGCACGTCCTCCTTTTATGCGTAAAATAGCTCCGGCAGTTCTGATCAACGAATAATTAAAATGTATATCCCTTCCGTCGAACCAGGTTTCGAGACCAACTCTGAGGGCTTCCGCCCATCCTTCCGTTGAATCTTCGATAACAAACTGAACCGCGGGTTCATTTTTTTGCCGCTTTATTCTTGGAAACTTTTCGACATATTCACTCTCAACAGAATATCCAACCCCACACCCGTTCATCGAAATAATCATGGCTTCAATAAACGATTGAAATCCGTCAACCGGAAGGTATGAACAATTATATATGCATATATTATTTCGCCTTGCCGCCGGACCAGCCATGGCAAGCAACCTCATTGAAGGCATCACCTTCATTTCCAGTATGGCCGTCCGTATTCTTTCGTAAGTATTCTTGGCCAGCCGGTATTCTGATAACTCCCGGAGAAAATTTACCGCCCGATCAACGGTTTCAACCCAGGTTTCACGCCGGCCTAATTCATAATTGAATCTTGAATACTTATCGTAGAACTGAAATTTCTGAAGCTGTGTTGGAAAATATTTGTCGGATTCGTCGAACGCCTTTTTCACATCATCCGGAACCGGCCTCTCCTGCCTCAGCTTGGCATGCTCTGCGCGGTAGAGAATGTATCTTTTTGCAGCTTCATATTCTCCGGCAGCCTGAAGGACCATTTCCACAATGTCCTGGATATTTTCAACTGATGGAACTTCAAATTTAGCCGACACAATATTCAATACCTGGCTGGTCAGGTCCTGCGCTTCCCTTTCAGCGGCGTTGTCGGGCCGTTCCATTCCTTTAAAACACCTGAAAATGGCGTTCTCAATCCGCTTGGGATCGAATCCGGTTTTACGGCCGTCCCTTTTGATCACAAATTGTGGAATGTTTTTATCCGCTGTCTTGCTATTGTTTTTGATTTCCGTTTCTTTTTTTAATGCCTCGCTCATGGTGTTTAAACCTTTAAATTTGCTCTATACTATCAACCCTTTGAATTGTTATATATTGGAAGTTTTTAAGAAAAATTCTCCCCGGATAAATATAATTCAGTGATAATCCAATTCCTAGTATATTTTTTTTAAAATTTTCGTGTGTTTTATTAGGAATATTATAATGTGATACTTAACCGATCTCTTATTAAGTTTTGATTTATCCACACTTTATTAACAGTTGAATTACAATTATTTATAACGAAATAACTTCGCCTGAGATTATTTTGTTTTACGCATTTGATCTAATTGATTGCGTCCCCTCTGAGTATGCGGAATTTTTTTCTTGCATCGCTCGTGAACATGCTCCCCGGGTATTTTGTAAGCAATTCCCTGTAAATTTCCTTGGCTTTTTCCATGTCCTTAATATAAAACTCGTACACCTCCCCCATCCTGTACAGGGCATCATCACCCAGGATATCGGCACTGTAATTGGTGTTGATAATTTGTAGGTTTTCAATCGCTTCATTATACCTCCCCATCTCGATCTGTATTTTCGAGATCTGCCATAAAATATCATCGGTGAGCGATGA
>DATDPY010000233.1:0-7723 GCA_035292565.1 Cyclobacteriaceae bacterium
GATGAGCGAACCCTTGAAATGGCGACCCGGATGAAAGAAGCCGGATTGATCCGGAAATTAGGCGCGACCAGTCACCACCGGAAGGTGTTCCCGGTTCTTGCCAGGCAAAAGATGATCGACCTTTTTCATGTACGTTACAATGCCATTAACCGGGGTGCGGAAAAAGATGTCTTTCCTTTCCTGGAAAGCGTTGGCCGGCCCGGGGTTGTGTCGTTTACAGCCACCCGATGGGGTAAACTAATTGATCCCAAAAAAACTCCGCCGGGAAAATCCACCACGTCGGCAACAGATGCTTACCGGTTTGTGCTTTCCAACCCGGCAGTCGATGTTTGTATGGCAGGAGCCCGGAATATCGCGCAGATGAGGGATGATCTTAAGGTGCTGGAGTTGGGGCCCATGAATGAGGATGAATTGATTGCGATCAGGGCTACAGGGGATTACCTTTATGCGCATTAAATCGTGAATCAGGAATTGCCAGACATCCTGTTCCTGTTGTCGTGGTAATTGTCGGTATTTAATTCATAGATGATAAACCCAATCAGGACATTGGCAACAGAAAATCCGACAACGAGGCTGATCACGATAACGAATGAATTGATGCGGTTTCGTAAAAAATTCCGCACGGAGAGGATAAAAATATTTCTAAGCATCGTGCAAATTTCTTACCTTAAAGTTAAGATATTTATGGTTGAATTAGGCTAAAAGCTCAATGCATGAATGTCAGATCCGTTGTCAGAGACCTGAGCATTCGTTATAAGAAAATTTTTCATCATTGAACGAAAAGATTGGACCTCCGACATCCGAATTCATACATCTGATTTCAAAACACAATACACCAATCACAAATCGCGAATCAAAAGATATTCCTGTATATAAACAGATTACTTACGCCCTGGTCCTGAAACCCTTCAACATCCATTTCCTGGCAATGAACAGGCCTGCGGGGGAAACAAGGGCAATAGCACCATAGATAAGCCACATCGTTTCGGTGTCCATATGCGACGGCGGAGTGTTTTCGGGGCAGTACTTCATCAGGAACCAACCCGAATACAGGGAAGTCACGACCTTGGTCAGGAACCAGGGGAATTGCCCGATACCCATATAAATCCCGGTCATGCCTTTCGGAGCGATTTCGGCAACCCACTGCAGGAAACGGGGCTGCCACATCGCCTCTCCGATGGTCATCAGAATGAGAAAGGCCATCAGGCTGTTGAATGAAGGGCCAAGCGTAAGTATAAAGGTTGGCGATGCCATAATGAATGTTCCCAGGATCATCATTTTGTAAGCGTTCCGGTTTGATGTAAGCGCGGTCACGACAGGAGTGAGGATAAATATGAGAATGGGATTCAGGTTAACGAAAAATTCAAAATTATTTTTTACAAATCCTTCGAAGGCCCGGCTTGTATACTGGGGTAATGTAAGCCAGTTATGGGCAAACAGGGTTTGGACCGGTATGAGGATAAAAATGAAGAAAAGGAAACGGAGGTCTTTGAGCGGGAAATTTTTTATATAATATGCGATCTTGTCCTTTCCGGTCATTTCTTCAGTTTCATCCTTTTCCTCCGTTCCTGCTGCGCCCAGCTCTCTTTCATCTCTAACGGCTGATTCTGCAGCTTCCTTTTCCGCCTTTTTACTAATGATGAAGGCTGTCACGATGATCCCCGCAACGGTAAGTATTACATAAACCCAGAAAACACCCTGGATCTGGAAAGCCCTTCGTAAAGGGGGCGAGATCAATCCCGGAAGGAATCCGCCAAGGTTCATCAGGGCGTATAGCATGGCGTATCCCATGGCAGATGTTCTTGAAGACGTGAATTTTTTCACCCCCGCATAGGCGGCTGGCTGATAAATGCCATAGCCGATAACGATCCCGAATATTCCCAGCATGGCCAGGATGTGTGCACTGTTCCATAGTCCGGGCACGCCTATATCAGGAGAAATGGTTAGCAGGATCCTCCCAACCAACATGAACGACAGGGCAGCAAGGAATGCCTTTCGTACTCCGATCCAATCCACCGTGGCGCCGAGAAACAGCATGGCCAGGGTGATGCCGGCAGTGAGGACGCCAACCATATTGCCTGCCCTGATGTCATCAAGATCGATATATTCATTAAAGAAAATGGCCAGCAATCCAACCACCCCGAAATAGGTCACGCCCTCCAGAACATACGACAGGTTCAGGCCAAATAGGGCTTTTGAAGTATGGAAAAGGTCAATGAATGGTTGAAGGAGCTCACGGCTGATGCCGGATAACAAATTCTTTTCCTTCTTTTTCCGATTAGTTTCCATCCGATCAGGAGTAAATTAAAAAGTGCCGTAAAGATAGTTAAGGCTTATGATTTTCCGATTTAAAACTTACGGTCTTATATAATTCGCTAAAGTCAATTAAATCCAGGCATTTATATTTTTCCGGATTTCAGGATAAATTTAAATTTCTCATCAAAATCCCCCTTCTTTACAGGATGGATATCGTCAGATCATTCAAATATTTACTGGTTCTCGCATCGGGTGTTTTCGTACGGGAAGCAGCCGCCCAGCAAAAACCCAGGTTGATCCTGCAGGTTACCGTTGATCAACTTCGGGGTGACATGCCACGTAAATACATGGATCGATACGGGGAGGGAGGATTTAAATATTTATTCGAAAATGGAATTCATTATATCAACGCCCATTACGCACATTCCAATACTGAAACCGGCGTTGGTCATACTTCCCTGGCAACGGGGGCTTATCCTTCGGTCAGCGGGGTGGTTGGAAACGAATGGTTCGATGTAAAGAAAGGCATTCAGGTTTATTGTGTCGATGATGACCGTTACCCGGTCCTTCCTTTTGCCGATTCTTCGGTTACTGTTATCCGCCCTCAGGGGGAAGCGGGCACCGGTCAATCCGGAAAATCCCCCGCAAATATTTTATGCTCAACTTTCAGCGACGAGCTCACCCTTTTTTCAGCAGGCAAATCGAAGACATTCGGAGTATCCTTTAAAGACCGGGGCGCCATAACCCTGGCCGGTCATACGGGAAAGGCATTCTGGTTTAATTCACAATCGGGGGATTTCGTGACCAGCAGTTATTATTACCCGGAATATCCGGAATGGGTGAGGGTATGGAACCGGAAACGAATTGCAGATAATTACCTCGGCAAGAAGTGGGAATTAATGCATGACCAATCGGGCTATATCTATGGCGACCGGGATGATCAGCCGTTTGAAGTGAACCGGACCGGGTATGGCAGGACCTTTCCACACGCTTACGGAAATGTAAAGGGCGCCTCGTTTTATTCCATGGTAACCACCAGCCCTGCCGGGGATGAAATATTGCTCGATTTCACGAAAGCCTTGATCGAGAATGAAAATGTCGGCGACGATACGGTAACTGACTTCCTTGCCGTGAGCTTTTCCTGTACCGATTATATCGGCCATACTTTCAGCCCATCCAGCCTGGAAGCGGAAGATAACATACTGAGGCTGGACCGTACACTTGCCGGGCTTTTCCGGTTTATCGACAGGGAAATCGGGTTGGGGAATACATTGATCGTTCTTTCTTCAGACCATGGGGCAGGGGAAGCCCCCGCACTTGCTGCAGGCTTTGGGTTTCCCGCAGGTCACGTTATTGCAGAAGATCTGATGAACAGGGTCTATGAAAACCTTGTGGAACATTTCGGGATCGGAAAGGAACTTGTCCGGAAATTCCAGCCTCCGCATTTGTACCTTGACCATGATCTGATCGGGAAGAAGAAAATACCCATCCAAGAGTTGAATGATTTTCTTATCGGGCAACTGACTGACCAGGAAGGGATCGAGATGGCCTTCGCCGTCAATTCTGCAGACATTACAGGGAATGCCAATAATAGAATTTCAAATCTGGTATTGAACAATTATTACCCGGACAGATCAGGTGATATCTACATAGTCCCAAGTCCATACTGGACCATGGTTTGGGACAGGAAATCAATCTCCTATATGGCTTCGGGGCACGGATCCCCATGGACCTATGATACTCATGTTCCCGTAATTTTCGCCGGATGGGGAATCCAGGGAAAACAAATTTCACGTGAGATCCATGTGGTAGACATTGCTCCAACGCTTTCGGCAATTTCCGGTTCAAAGTATCCCAGCGGCAATTGCGGGGAAGTGCTTCAGGAAGTTGTTTGTGGGATCATTAAATAATTATATAGGTGAACAAAAGAATCCTGGATTCTAATTGGAGAAGATGTGGAATCGTGCAATCGTGTAATCGGTAAACCCTTTTACACAATTCTACAATTCCACGATTCCACAATTGCACATTACTCATAACGCAGTGAAGTTGCCGGATTGATCCTAGCCGCTTTAATAGATTGGTAACTTATCGTCAACAGGGCTATTCCAAAGGCCAGAAGGCCGCTCATGATAAATACCATAATGCTGATATCGATTTTATAGGCAAATCCTTCCAGCCATTTATGCATTACATACCAAGCCGGAAAAATTGCAATAAAGAATGCGATGATCACGAGCCTTGTGAATTCTTTTGAGAGAAGTCCCACAATGTCGGATACTGTTGCTCCAAGCGCTTTCCGGATCCCAATCTCTCTAGTACGCTGTTCGGCGGTATATGCGGCAAGTCCGAATAATCCAAGGCTGGCAATGAAGATGGCAAAAAAGGTAAAGATTGAGAACAACTTGCCCAGACGTTGCTCTGCCCGGTACATGGAATCAAAATTCTGATCAAGGAAACTATAATTAAATGGTTCGGCCGGGAGAAATTTTTTCCAGATGCTTTCAACCAGTGCGATGGCTTCGCCCGGTTGGGGTGAATTAAAGCGCACCGCCATCATGCTTTCTTCTTTCCTTAGGGCTATCATCAGGGGCCGGACTTCCTGGCGAAGGGATTCATAATTAAAATCTTTTAACACTCCGACGACCCTCAACCTGGTTTGTTCTCCGTTATTCCCATCGAAAGATATGATTTCCTGGCCTATGGGATCTTCCCATTCAAATTGTCTGACAACCACCTCATTCACCAGGATGGCGGTGGAATCAGAAGGAAAGTCGCGCGAAAAGTTCCTGCCTGCAGCCAACTGAAGTCCAAGCGCTTCAACCTGTTCATAATCCGCCCAGTTACGGCAGATTATAAAATCCTGGTCCAGACCCGGCTTCCTGAAGATGGTCATCTGGCTGTATCCGGGAAACACAACACTGCAATAACTGGCGGCAACGATTGAATTTTGTTCCATTAGCGATTCCTTAACAGCGCCTTTTTGTTTATCAAGCAGATTAACGTTTGGAATGACGAGTACATTCTCCTTGTTGATTCCCAGGTTTTTATTTTGGGTGTATAACAATTGATTGTAAACAAGAATGGTGCAGATGATGAGGGCGATAGAAATCGAAAACTGCAGTACAACAAGCGTGCCCCGTAATCCCTTCCCCCTCATCCCAGCCGATAAAATCCCCTTCATAACTTCAGCAATCCGGAATCGTGTAAGATAGAAAGCAGGATATAATCCCGATAAAACGCCGATCAGCAACGTGATAGCAACCAGGAGGCCCGACATTTCCGGTGTAAAGAGGATGGATAAGGTCATGGATTTACCGGCTATCCCGTTGAACAGGGGAAGGACGAGGATTACCATAATTACCGACAAGACCATGGCGATCAGGCTGTAAATCACTGCCTCGGTCATAAATTGCCCGACGAGCTGGCTTTTATGGGATCCGAATGTTTTTCTCAACCCTACTTCTCTCGACCTGCCCGCCGATCTTGCCGTGGACAGGTTCATGAAATTGATCGACGCGATGATGATGATAAACAGGCCGATTGCCAGAAAAATGTAAATGTAGGCAATATCTCCCCCCGGTTCCAATTCATCTTCCATGCGCACTTTCAAATGAATGTCTTCGACGGGGGTGGTCATATAACCATAGGCCCCATCCTGACCGAGAAACTGTTCCAGCGATATCCCCATAAAACGGAATATTTCCGGCCCGACATGGGTTACGACCAATTCATCCAGCTTTTTTGCGACATTTTTAATGTCAGCCTCGGGATAGATGATAAAATAGGTTGTGAGATAATTATTTAACCATTCGGGATTATCAGCCATCCATTTATAAGACGACATCGAGACCAGGTAATTAAAACGGATATGTGAATTGGCGGGCGGGTTTTTAACAATGCCTGTCACCTTGAAATTCCCGGGGCCGTTTCCGAGGTTGATCATCTTTCCAACGGGGTCTTCATCGGCGAAAATCTTTTTCGCGCTGGACTCAGTTAATACAATTGAATTAGGTTCGGTGAGAGCCCTGTCCCGATCGCCATGGATTAAAGTAAAAGAAAAAAAATTGAAAAAATTGGAATCAACAATATATACCTTGTTTTCCATAAAACTCTTATCCTGGTACTTAATGATCACATCATCCCAATTTTCAATTCTCATGGATTGCTCCACTTCCGGGATCTCATTTACCAGGGCGCCCGCAATTACAGGGGCTGTATTGGTCGTGAATACTTCCTGTCCGCCAAGCTTGCCATGCAGGTCGAGCCTGTACATTCTGCCAATATTTTCATGGAACCTGTCGTAACTCAGCTCATCCAGGATGTAAAGCGCGATTAAAAACGAGATCACAATTCCCAGCGTAAGGCCGAAAACATTGATCATCGAATAGAATTTCTGGCGCAGGATGGTCCGTGCGGCAATTAGAAAATAGTTTCGCAGCATGTAATTCGTTTTTGACCTTTTGTATTAGATGCGGATTCCTTCGTATGGGTTGCATGGGGAGGATGAATATTTTGTAGGTAATATTGGGTCTGAAGTATGAGGCTGGAAGTCTGAAGTCAGAAGTCCGAATATTACGTTTCATAAAATGTCCCGCCCTACAAAGAACTGACCGGACCTGAAACTTGCTATTTATGACTTCTGACTGCTTGACCACAATTTCATTGTAACGAGTTTTCACATAAGTTGGACGAGATGATCGGACCTCCGATTTCTGACTTCAAAAAAGCGAGTATGATAAATGAAGATTGTATATTGTAATCGGATAAACGAATAAACCAATAAACAAATATACCTATAAACAAATAAGTCTCGTTCCCATCAGCCTTTAACTACCGCAACCGGCACCAGCTTCGCCACCTTCCTGGCAATCCCAGCTTCATGGACCGTTTCAACGACCAGGTCCACATCTTTATATGCTTCGGGGGCTTCTTCGGCAATTCCTGAAAGCGACCCCGCCCTGATATGAATTCCCCTATTCCTGAGTTCATCCTGAAGCTCCCTGCCTTTTACCTTCCTTTTCGCTGCCCTGCGCGACATTCTTCTGCCAGCTCCATGACATGCGGATCCAAAGGTAGCTTCCATGCTTTTTCCTGTCCCGGCCAGTACATAGGATGCCGTACCCATACTGCCGGGGATCAGCACAGGCTGGCCGGCCGACCTGTAAGCTTCGGGCAGTTCCTGGAATCCAGGGCCAAATGCCCGTGTTGCCCCTTTCCTGTGAACGATCAGCTTCTGATTTATTCCTTCAAGCTTATGTTCCTCGATCTTGGCAATATTATGGGCTACATCATATACCAGGGAAAGCCCTCCTCCTGATTTTCCAAATAAGTGGACCCAGGCATTCCTGATCTCTTGGGTAATCACCTCGCGGTTGCACCAGGCAAAATTTGCCGCCGCTGCCATCGATTTGAAATATGCTGTCCCTGTTTTTGAGCTGGACGGAAGGCAGGCCAGCTCGCGGTC
>DATDPY010000234.1:0-7903 GCA_035292565.1 Cyclobacteriaceae bacterium
TGACCTCCAGGATAAATCCCTGGGCGAACTTACCCGCGTCATCAGGTTCCTGAACGAAAATTCTAATATCCGGATAAAGATAGGCGGGCATACCGATGACCAGGGAAGCGCTTCCTATAATAAACAACTGTCCCTGCTCAGGGCCAGGGCGGTAAATGATTACCTGGTTGCGAACGGAATCCCTTCAAAAAGAATTGAATATGCCGGCTTTGGGCAGGAAATGCCTGCTTTCCCCAACGATAGCGAGGCGAACCGCAGCAGGAACCGGAGGATTGAATTTGAAATTATCGATTAGTCTGCCGGGCCCCCGGATTCTGAAAGCTTAATATTTTAACTATAAAGTGAAAGCTGATAGAAAATTTCAAGCATTAATTATTACGAAAATGCTAAAAAATAATTGCGAACAAGTATTTAAAATCACCCAAAATAGGTTATTTTTATATTTTAGTAATATTTTATATATATTTTTGATAAACTTTTAAAAAATAGCCGGAATATAGGTGCAATATTTTTTTGTTGATTTGTTTTAATAAAATATTAAATTTCCCCGATTTTTATCAAATTGGAGAGTTGAAACCAATTTAAATGAGTGTTGGATAATTAATTGTGTTAAAAATCCTTAACTAAAACATTATGAAGAGATTTTTACTTCTGTTTGCAGTGACAGGTTCTTTCTTCGTAAACGCTGTTTTTGCGCAGGAAAGAACCATTTCCGGAACTGTGACTGCCGAAGACAATGGCAGCGCTGTTCCCGGAGTGAACGTGATCCTGAAGGGTACCACCATTGGTACAGTGACGGATATTGACGGAAAATACAAACTGGCTGTTCCCGCAGAAGGGGGGACCCTTGTATTTTCATTTATTGGCCTTGCAACCGAAGAAGTTGAGATCGGTGGCCGCTCTGTCATCGATATGGTCATGACAGCCGAAATTAAGGAATTGTCGGAAATCATCGTGACCGCTATCGGTATCAGCAGGGATGAAAAGGCGCTTGGATATTCGATCCAGCAGGTACAGGGTGACGAAATCACCAAAGCCCGCGAAGCGAATATTGTCAACGCCATGCAGGGCAGGATAGCCGGAGCTATTATCACTAATACTTCGGGTGCAGTAGGCGCTTCCTCGAGGGTTGTACTCAGGGGAGCAAATTCCATTTCCGGTAATAACCAACCCTTATTTGTTGTCGACGGAATTCCGATAAGCAACAGGCTTTTCGGTGGAAATCCTACCTCTGGTGACGGTGGTGGTGGTTACGGGGATGTGAACTATGGAAATGGAGCTGCAGATATTAATCCCGATGATGTTGAAAGCATCTCCGTTCTGAAAGGCCCAAATGCCGCTGCTCTTTACGGTTCCCGGGCTTCCAATGGAGTTATCCTGATCACAACAAAGTCGGGCAAAGGCAAAAAAGGAGTTGGTGTAAGTATTTCCAATACAATGACTTTTGAGTCCCCATTGAAAACACCCGATTGGCAGAATAAATATGGACAGGGCTCAGGTGGCGAATTTGAATTTGTTGACGGACAGGGTGGCGGTACAAACGACGGTGTTGACGAAAGCTGGGGCCCCCAACTGAATATCGGTTTAATGATTCCCCAATTTAATTCTCCCTGGGTTGACCAGAATGATCATAGCCTTGGGAAGCAGCCAACTCCATGGGTATCAAACCCTGACAATTGGGATAATTTCTATGAAACGGGCGTTACTTCCACAACCAATGTGTCTCTCACGGGAGGTGACGATAAAACAAGTTTCAGGGGTTCATATACTTATTTTGATCAAAAAGGTCTGGAGCCAAACACCTTCTATAAAAGGAATAACCTATCGGTATCGGGATCGTCGGATCTTACCGACAAGTTGAATTTATCTGCTGTTGCCAATTACGTTAATGCCAGCAGCGACAATATCCCGGGATATGGTTACAGCGCCCAGAATGTAATGCAGCAGCAAACATGGTTCGGGCGCCAGGTAGATGTAGCCGCATTGAAAGATTATACGAATTCAACCCTTGGCCATCCTTTCTCGGATATAGGCCTGATTCCCGAAGGAATAGGCGGAACTAAATTCAACTGGAACTACAATTATCATAACAATCCGTATTTCACCCTGTACGAGAACCTGAATACGCTCGACAGGTCAAGGATCTTTGGTAATGCCAAGGTTGCGTATGAATTTACGGATTGGCTGAGCCTGTTTGTCCGTTCAGGATTGGATTATTATTCCAACACCAATACCCAACGGCTGGCCGCAGGCGATGTGGATAATGGATATGGTCAATACAGCGAAAGGGTCGAAATTTTCAAGGAACAAAATACCGACTTTTTGCTGGCCTTCCACAAGAAAATCGGAACTGAACTTGACCTCAGCCTGAACGCAGGCGGAAACAGAATGGATCAGAACTTTCAGGTAAGCAGCAGTTCTGCCGATGAACTGGCAATCCCGGGCGTATATACAATATCCAACTCCAGGGTTGCTATCGTAGCGAGCTCGGACCATCAGACAAAGCGGATCAACAGCCTCTATTTCTTTGGATCACTGGGCTGGAACAATTCACTCTTCCTTGATTTTACTGGAAGGAATGACTGGTCGAGCACACTGCCTGAAGGGGAAAATTCATATTTCTATCCCTCAGTTACCTTGAGTGCAGTTCTTACCGATTTGCTCAATGTTGAATCGGATGTACTGTCATTTGCTAAGGTTCGCGGCGGATGGGCTAAAGTAGGTAGCGACACCGATCCCTACCAGTTGTTCCCCTCGCTGTCTTTTGGTGCTCCATGGGGAACAATTTCCTCTACACTCGGTGTACCCAATGATCAGCCAAACGATCAGTTAAAACCTCAATTTGTTACTTCTATCGAGGTTGGCGCCAACCTGAGATTCTTCCAGGACAGGATAACCCTGGATGCTACCTATTATTCAGGCGTTGCTGAAAATCAGATCATCAGCGTTCCGATATCGGCGGCTTCGGGTTATACATCCAAGTGGATCAATGCCGGTGAAATGACCAATAAGGGTATTGAAATCATGCTGGGCGTGAATCCGGTCAGGACCACCAGCGGATTTACCTGGGATATCGATTTCAACTGGGCGAAGAATACCAATAAAGTGGTTGAGCTGGCGCCAGGGATTGAAAGGTATGTGCTCGGTTCATACTGGGGCCTGCAGGTTATGGCAATCCCCGGCGAACCTTACGGTTCACTATATGGATATGATTTCCTGAGAACTCCTGGCGGAGAGATCATAAACGACGGCGGCGTTCCTCAACAGGGAAACCTGAGTATCCTTGGAAATTATACGCCTGATTGGATCGGCGGCATGAATAACCGGTTCACATTCAAGGGATTTGATTTCAATTTCCTCATCGACATGAGGCAGGGCGGAGACATATACTCGGTAACTACCACCTGGGGAAGGTATGCTGGTGTTCTCGAAGAGACTTTAATCGGAAGAGAAGGTGGTATCGTTGGACCTGGTGTTAAAGAAGCATCAGACGGCACTTATGTTGCTAATGACGTGGTTGTTTCTGCTGAAGAGTATAATAAGGCGGCGTATGTAAACAGCCTGCACTATTCCAGTGTCTTTGATGCAGGATTTATCAAATTAAGGGAAGTCAAGTTTGGTTATACATTCAGCAAACTCGGGAACACCCCGTTCAGGAGCATTAACCTCTCAGTTGTTGGCAGGAACCTGGCTATCCTGAAAAGTACGGCTCCCCACATCGATCCCGAATCTTCGTTCTCAAATACGAACATCCAGGGCCTCGAATACGGGCAATTGCCTTCAGCAAGGAGCATCGGGTTCAATATTGGTTTAACCTTTTAACTATTAAGCTGAAAGTATTATGAAAAATCTGATAAATAAGAGTTGGGCAATATTTCTTGGCGTGGTTATTCTGGTATCCTGTACCAAGAACTTCGAAGAAATAAATAAGGATCCCAATTCACCAAGCGTTGACTTAGCAGCCCCGGACATGCTGCTGGCCAATGCCATCGAGACCATGACCGACAGGGTGCATGAGACCTTCCTGGGCGAGGAAATGGGCAATTGCTGGGTACAGCATGAAGCGAAAGTGCAGTACACGGATGAGGACCGTTATATTCCCAGGGTTACGGTGATCAATAATACCTGGACGAGTTTCTTTGCATCAAGCGGCCAGGACGTGGTGACGCTTTACAAGATCGGCGTTGACAGGGATATGCCGAACTACCAGGGTGTAGCTCTTGTGCTGAAAGCTTATATCTCTTCCGTTCTTACCGACTTGTTCGGCGATATTCCTTACACAGAGGCATGGAGCGCTGCAGCAGAGGACGGTGGGGTTGTATCTCCGGCATATGACTCACAGCAGGAAGTTTATACCGACCTGATCTCCATACTGGAACAGGCTAATACACTGCTTGATCCTGACGGGCAGCCGATTTCCGGCGATATTCTTTATAACGGGGATATTTTGAAATGGAAAAAGTTTGCCAATTCCCTGAAAATGAGGCTCCTGATCAGGATCTCAGACAGGCAGGATCCCTCTTCGGCAATACAGACCATGGTCAATGATCCTGGTACCTATCCGATGTTCGAAAGCAATGACGACGATGCCCAGTTGAATTACCTGGGTGCTGCTCCGAACAATAACCCGCGACATGAGAACAGGAAAACCAGGGACGACCACAGGGTGAGCAAGACCATTACCGATTTTATGTGGACGCAATCGTCCTATGTTGACTGGAGAATATGCGTTTTCGCCGATTTAAGCGCCAACGGTGATTTTGAAGGGATTCCCAATGGATTAACTTCAGCCGAAGCTGCTGACTACAATGGCGGCGGATTGAAAATGTCGAAAATCGGATCATACTTCAGCCAGGCTACAACGCCTGGTGTTTTAATGAGCTATTCTGAAGTCCTGTTCTGCTATGCAGAAGCTGCCTTCAAGGGATGGATACCCGGAGGCGCTACGGCTGCCGGAACTTACTACGAACAGGCCATCCATGCGAATTATAATCATTATGGACAGGACCTGGTTGATATCGTTGATGCGTATTTCAGTATGGGTATGACAGCTGATGAACTCGCCGATGATTTCCTTGTAAACGAAGATCATGCGTGGAATGATGCCGAAGGCATACGCCTCATCGGAGAAGAAAAATGGATTACGCTGTTCGACCAGGGCCTCGAAGCCTGGGCAGAATGGAGAAGGCTGGATTACCCGGTACTTGTTCCAGGTCCAAGCGCCGTGCTGTCAGAAGTTCCGAAACGCGTATATTATCCTTCGGATGAGTCTGCCAGGAACGGTACAAACTGGGCAGCGGCTAAATCAGCCCAGGGCATAACCTCCGACTCCGACCTGCTTACCAAGGTTTGGTGGGATGTTAATTAATATTATTTTTCAAAGATTAATTGAAGCGCAAAATGAAAAAAACAATAAATAAAGTTTTCCAGTATTCTCTGCTTGTCCTTGCGGTTGTTTTCCTCAAGGCTTGTATTGAGCCGGAAGACCTGGTAACCGGGAATGCCAAAACGGGTGGCCTCGTGATTCCATTAACAGCAAATGTGCCTTACAAACTGAATGCCACTCCGAGCATTAGCATTGATATCAATATCCCAAAAGGGCCAGGAGTAACATCCATTGAAGTGCACAACCTTTTTACGACCGTCGATGGAGAAACCTCCAACGATGTGGTAATGTCTACCTTGAATATCGGAGGAGGGAATTCCTCTGCGGACGTGGAGCAATCGTTTTCCGTTACTTACACCGAATTAATAAACGGTATAAGTGTTGGAGGGAACCCCTTGCCGGCCAACGAAGGAGACCTGAATATTGGCGATTTCTGGACATTAAGTTATGTCTCTGTAATGGAGGATGGGAGGAAAGTGGTTAATAACGGCGCAACCGGAATTGGCGTTGCGAATCAATATGCAGGAAGTTACCGTTGTACCGGTACTTTCTTTCATCCAACGGCTGGTCCCAGGCCTATTGACGAGGATAAATTTCTGACCGCCGTAGACGCTTTTACCTGTTATACCGACCTGGGTGATCTGGGATCAGCAGGTTACGACATCTATATTAAGGTAAATGCGGATAATTCCTGCACGGTCACCGTCGGTCCCAAGGCAATTACCGATGTATTCATGACTCCGGGCGAAGTGAATGCGTATGATCCTGCAACGGGAGAATTCGAACTGCATTATTTTTATATTGGAGCCACCGGAAACAGGGTAATCGAGGAATTTTATGTACCCCAATAAAACTTTCTGAATCTATTAAAAGCCATCCCAAACAGGGTGGCTTTTTTTATTTCTACCCCTGAAGGTTATTCATGATCTGAACTACCTTGATCAGGTCAGCCGTTTTTCTCAGCTTGATTTTATTGGTTTTCAGGAAATCTCCTAATTCGGTGATCTCCGGGTAAGTCTGTTGCATCGATTTCTTGGAAGACGGCACTTTGCTCACTTCATCATTCCTGGAAATATAAAAAAAGGATTTTTTGCTGATCTTATCATCCTTCTCCCCGAGATCAAGGGCTTGAACATAATTGCTCTCAATGATAACGGCTTCCGTCCTCTTTAAAAGCTGGTACTTCCCTTCGGATAATACCTCGAAAAACCCAACTAAGTGGGTTTCGTCTGTTTTAAACTGGCTGCAATTCACATAAACATGGGTTTTCCCCAGCGAATCCCTGAGCGAAAATTTTTCCACATGATACCCGTCGATCGTTTTGACCTTGTCGTTCAATTGAATCTGAAAAACATAATTCATCAAATCGTATCTGATATACAGCCCTTCGGCTTTTCCGTGTTTGCCGAAATCAATGATTGAAGGCCGCCATTCATCAAACAGGTATGAGCTTCCGACTAAATTATGTGTGATTACAGGAATTTCAGTCACATAACCGTATGCATAGGTTTGCATATCAATGCTCTTGCCACGCACATCACCAAGAGTAGCCTGAGAGAATCCCTTGAAACCGGAGAAGAGGATCAGAATGGAAAGTGTCATGATTTCTATTGCACGCACAAATCCAGGATTGTTAATTTTCGTATTCATCTGAAATTAATTTTTCAGGAAATAATAATTGAGTATATAACGATTTATGCAAATCTAATCTTTTCATCATTTGGGGAACGGAAATTCTTCAGGGTATTTTATCGTATTATCTGGATTCGGCAAAATTTCCCGGAAACAACCATGACCTTCTCTATGGGCCTGAATATGCTTATCTTTAGCGGGGAAAGAATCTCCATGATTATATTCAGAAATTTGATATTCATCGGACTGATTGGCCTGACCTCGTGCCTTGCAGGCAGAACCCGCGCAACCGACCCGTCATTATCCTGTAATGATTATCTCCAAATTCTCCCGGATTCAATATCCTGTGAACCGAACCAGGACAGTACATATTATTTATGCCAGGACCGAGTAATTCTTAAATCCCATTCCATATATCCTGACAGGATAAATTCGTTATCCATCATCAGATGTCGCGACGGAGAGGTGATCCTGAAGGAAGATATCCGGGGCGGATCGGCAACCTGGGCCGACGCCGAAAATGTAAAGGTATTTTATCCTTCGGGGATCCCGAAAGAAGCATCTGAAACCACATATTATTTCAATATAAATTCGGGTAAGAAATCGAAGTCCGGACTGAAAAGCAGGTAAATGAACACGAACAGAATTAAGATACCGGTCAATTTGAATGCCCTGGCTGGGATTATCCTGATAACAGCTTTGATATTGGCGTTTATGAGAATTTATAAAGAACAAGGAATAAATAGCCGTGAATCGGCTTATCCTGAAGAAAAAGGATCTGCGTCCATATTTGAACAACCTCATGATAATCCGGGTAAATTCAAGGAATATTTCCGGACTATTTTAGCCCGTCGGGGTGAATCTTCATCCGGGTATACGGCGGGT
>DATDPY010000235.1:0-13044 GCA_035292565.1 Cyclobacteriaceae bacterium
CCGCCTGTTGCACCGCTGGCTGAACACACGTCAGACTTATTATAAAAATAATATAAAATCAGTGGGATATCTGTCGGCTGAATTCCTGATGGGTCCCCACCTGGGTAATAACCTGGTTAATCTTGGCCTGTTTGGCAAAGTAAGAAATGCCATGAAAGAACTGGGTCTTGATCTGAAAGACCTTCTCGACCAGGAAGAAGAGCCGGGTTTAGGAAACGGGGGTCTCGGAAGGCTGGCGGCCTGCTTTCTGGATTCCATGGCTACTCTCGACATTCCGGCTATCGGTTACGGCATCCGGTATGAGTTCGGCATTTTTGACCAGGAAATACATGACGGCTGGCAGGTCGAAATTACTGACAAATGGCTGAGGTTCGGGAACCCATGGGAAATCGCCCGGATTGAACGATCATTCCTGGTTAAATTCGGAGGTCATACTGAAGCTTATTTTGACGATAAGCAGAAATACAGAGTAAAGTGGATCCCTTCCCAGGAAGTGAAAGGTGTTCCTTACGACACTCCCGTGCTTGGATATAATACCAATACCTGTGCAACACTCAGGCTCTGGAAAGCGGAAGCATTTGAATCATTCGATTTCCAGTCATTCAATAAGGGCGATTATTTCGGTGCCGTGGATGAAAAAATGGTATCTGAAAATATTTCCAAGGTATTATATCCTAACGATGAACAGATGCGCGGTAAACAACTTCGCCTTGAACAACAATATTTCTTCGTTTCCTGTTCGTTGCAGGATGTGATCATGTCACATCTTTCAAAGAATAAAAACCTCGACAACCTGGATGAAAAATTTTCCCTCCAGCTTAACGACACCCACCCTTCCATTGCCATCCCTGAATTGATGCGTTTACTTGTCGATGAACACCAGATGTCCTGGGATAAAGCATGGAAGATTACACAAAAAACTTTGGGGTATACAAACCACACGCTGCTGCCCGAAGCCCTGGAGAAATGGTCGATGGGATTGTTTGCTTACCTTCTCCCCCGCCACCTTGAAATCATCCTGGAAATAAATCACCGGTTCCTCGAAGAGGTGAAGAAGAAATTCCCGGGAGACGACGGGAAATTATCCAGGATGTCGCTGATCGATGAACAGGGTGAAAAATATGTCCGAATGGCAAACCTGGCCTGTGTGGGAAGTCATGCCATCAATGGAGTGGCCGCCTTGCATTCCGAACTCCTTAAAAAAGATCTCTTAAGCGATTTCCATGACCTCTGGCCTGAGAAATTCTCCAATAAAACCAACGGGGTTACACCACGACGTTGGGTGGTGCTCAATAACCAAAAGCTTACTTCCCTGATTTCCCTGAACATCGGCAGCGATTGGATCAAGGACCTGGCGCAGCTCAGAAAGCTTGAAACATTATTAAATAACCGGAAATTCCTTAAGGAGTGGAAGGAGAGCAAAATGGAAGTGAAAAGGAACCTGGCCGATTATATCGAAAATAAGCTGCATATTAAAACAGACACAAATTCTCTCTTTGATATCCAGGTAAAAAGGATCCATGAATATAAAAGACAGCATTTGAATGTGCTGCATATAATTACCCTCTATAACCGGATCAAGGAAAATCCGGATATCGATATTGTCCCCCGCACATTTATATTTGGCGGCAAGGCTGCACCGGGATATTATATGGCCAAGCTTATTATAAAACTGATCAATTCCGTTAAGGATATCGTCAATAATGACCCCGATGTCAGGGACAGGATAAAAGTGGTATTCCTTCCAGATTACAACGTTACCAACAGCCAGAGAGTTTATCCTGCAGCCGACCTCTCCGAACAAATATCCACGGCAGGGAAAGAAGCTTCCGGAACAGGCTGCATGAAATTTTCAATGAATGGCGCCCTTACCATCGGTACGCTCGACGGAGCCAATATTGAGATCAGGGAAGAGGTGGGTGAAGAGAATTTTTTCCTGTTCGGCTTAACTGCCAGGGAAGTCTCCGAGAAAAAATTGCAAGGATATAATCCGTATCTTTATTATCAATCCAATCCGGCGCTTAAAAAATGCCTTGATATGCTGTCTGCGGGTTACTTCTCAAAAAAGGAGCCCGGACTCTTCCGGCCTCTGGCTGATTCCCTGCTGTACCGCGATGATTATATGCTGCTGGCCGATTACCAGTCTTATGTCGACTGCCAGGATAAGGTCAGTGAAACATTTCGCAACCAGGACCTCTGGATTAAAATGTCGATATTGAATGTTGCCAGGATCGGAAAATTCTCAAGCGACAGAACCATTCGTGAATATTGCAAGGATATTTGGGATACTAAACCTGTGCCTGTTACCGTTGCCCCGTATAACCCTACTAGTTCCGTGAATATTAAATTATCGATCGACAACCAACGTAAATAATTATTATCATCGAAAGTGGACAGGAGGAATTTTTTAAGAAAATTGCCAGGACTTGCAGCTTTTGGAATCCTTGCCGAAGGGGTAACCGCAATTGAGGCATTATCCGGACCGGGAATTATTGCAAAGAAGATCATCATCAGGGGAGCGTGGTCGAACAACATCCTCCTGGACAGGATTTATATGCCCTCCATATTCAGGGTGATACAACAAAATATACCGGGTGCGGATATTTCATTCTGGCCTGACCTGGAAGATATGATAGTTATGGATAAACTCAGGACCATCGTGACAAAAATGAAGGTCCTGTCCGGCAGTATTGGTACTCAGCCGAATGATAGTATGGGAGATATAAATTCCGAGCTCGAAACTGCCGACCTGCTTGTCTGTGCCGGGAATATTCTGGGCGGCCCGGATGCCCTTAACCTCCGGTCTCATTTAAGTCACTCCCTTCCGGCCTTCCAATACTGCCGCGACAAAGGCGTAATGTATGGACTTCACAGCCTAAAATTGCTTGACAGATGGAATGAAAATCAAGACCTGGTTAAAGTTATTAACGAAGCATCCTTTGCTTACACAAGCTTCCCCATTGATAAAAAACTTTTATCCAACAGCGGCATTACCAATAAAAATGTGGGATTCGCACCCGATGCTGCCTACCGCTACGATCTTATGGAAGATTCCACTGCCAGTAAATACCTTGGGTCCATCGGGCTTTCCGGCAAGGAGTACCTCCTGCTGAATATTCAGAAGACCGGGTTGGATAATGGTGAAAAAACGGTTGCTGAATATGGTGAATATTTCCGCAGCCTTGCCGGAACATGGATTACCAACACGGGAAACGCGGTGCTGGCCATTTCTGATAACGGCGAAGATCTTGGATTCCTGCATGAAGTTCTCGGGAGCAGCGTTCCTGAAAAATTTAAATCAAAAATAGTTATCCGGGAAGAGCTGAGTGATCCCGCAGAGGTCCTGTCGGTCGTTGATGAAGCACGCATTTGCATAGGCAACGTCCCTTCCCTTACCATGATGGCTATAAGTTCAAGGGTACCCGTTATTTTTACATGCATTAACCGGGTGGATACTCCCAGCCGGTATATCGAACCCTTTATTGCAGCCAACCGTTTGATCAACCTCGACACTTCAGCGCCTTCAGATTTGACTGCCCAGATGCTTGACATTCAAAAAAATTATGTCAATGCTCTTCTCGAAATTGAGAGCGCCATGAAAAACATCGTTAATCAGGAAAGTTCGGCGCTTAAATATGTTGATCAGATTCTGAAAGCCCGCAGCAGGAAAAAATCATCCTCCAAAAAAACCTGACCGGCTGCGAAGTGCATTTAATGATTTAAGTCATAAATTTTAAATGCGCCTGTACGTACCTTGGCATTTGTCTGAAGTAACTTTTTCATGAATCAGGAAAAAGATATTCATTTAACCTCTAACTTTGGAGAACAACAGGATACAATCCGCGAGATCCTTCAGACAGCTTCGGTTATCAATAACCTTCAACAGAAATGTTTAAAACCATTTCACCTTTCCGTCCAGCAATATCAGGTTCTACATGTACTCAGGCAGACATTCCCCGATTCCCTGACTGCACAGGAATTGAAGATGAAGATGGTTGACCGGACCCCCAATCTTACCCGGATGGTAGACAAGCTTTTATCTCAAAAGCTGCTTTCCAGGATTCGTTCCAATAAGGACCGAAGAAAGGTGTTTATCAGGATTACCGAGAAAGGACTTGATTTCATGGCAAAGCTTGATTCTTCCCAGAGAGATTTTTTAAGGCTTGCCGATAAGCTTACCGTGGATGAAACGGGGCAACTGACCAGCCTTTTGTTAAAGATCAGAAACTGAAATACAGCATTACTCCACCTTGTTTCCATTACCTCATCAACTTGCAAATGCCTGATTCTCAGAAATTTAAGGAAAAGGAACGGAATTCCTAAGTGAGGTAACTTCGAAAATCCTGAGAAAAATCCTCATTGATTATGCTTTGGATCATATTCGGGGAAATATTACGCGTATACATTTATCATGTAAAATAATTACGCGTAATGTTTCAACTTGAGTATCTTTTTGGACATTTTGTTAACCAATAAAAAAATCAAATATGACGATTACACAATATGATAAAAATATGCTTTCCTGGAAGCGGGGATCAATATTTTTTCTATTTCTGATTTTGGCTTATACGTCAAAATCACAGATAGTTTTTAAAGTCGATCCGGTTTCAAAAATGATCATAACGGGAACTTCAACCCTGCATGACTGGACTTCCGAAGTAACTCTGACGAAGGGAACAATCTCCTTTATCGCTGATCAGGGGAAAATAACCGGAATCAGCCGGGTGTCGTTGGAAATTCCTGTTGAATCGATTAAAAACGATAAAAGTTTAATGAATACCAAGACTTACGAAGCGTTGAAATCCGATGAATTTCCGATAATCAGGTTCAACGTGGTTAAGCTTACTAAATTTTCCGGCAATTCCGTAACCGCCTCAGGGACCCTGAACATAGCAGGCAAATCCCGGGAAATCGAATTATTCGTTGACATTGTGAAGTCGGGCGAAGATAAAATTATTGTCCGGGGAGAAAAATCGCTGAAAATGTCAGATTTTGGAGTCGAGCCCCCGACCGCCCTTATGGGCACTATTAAAACCGGTGATGAAATAACGATAAAATTCGAGACCACTTTCACCACCCTCGGAAAAAGCGAGAATGTAACCCTTGGAAACTAATACAACTATTTAATAATAATTCAGACTATGAAAACAACTATTAAAATTTTTTCCGTGATCGCGGCCATTACGGCCAGTTTAATCAGCACCGGAATCCACGCCCAGAAATTGCAATACTTCAGGCCCTATGATCAGACCGGCGTGAATATTTTTGAGCCGTCGAAAGAGGATACTGTTGGATTTGACGGATTGAAAGTAAAAATCGGCGGGAATTTCGCCCTGCAATACCAGATGATCCGGCACAGCAATAATCCGATCCCGTCCGACCCTGCTACGACTCTGGTTGATATCGGTGATGGATTTAACCTTGCTACGGCTAATATGAACCTCGACGTTCAGCTTGAGGACGGGGTTCGCCTGAACCTTACTTCTTACCTGTCATCAAGACACCACGAGGAAACCTGGGTGAAAGGCGGGTATATTCAATTCGATAAGCTGGCCTTCCTGAAAAGTGATGCGATCAATTCCATTATGGAATATGTTACCCTGAAAATCGGGCATATGGAGATCAATTACGGAGATTCTCATTTCCGGAGGACCGATAACGGCAATGCCCTCTACAATCCATTTGTCGGCAACCTGATTATGGATGCTTTTACTACAGAAATAGGCGCGGAAGTATATGCAAATTATAATGGCTTCCTCGGCATGATTGCAGCCAGTGGAGGAGAAATTAAAGGAGACATAACAAATCCCGGTGATAGGAAGCCGAGTTATTACGGCAAGATCGGGTACGATAAACAAATCACCGATGCAGTGAGAGTAAGACTGACCGGTTCGTTTTATTCAACAGAAAGTTCGAATAGCAACACCCTCTATGGAGGTGATCGGGCCGGTTCGAGGTATTACATGGTGCTTACAAATGTCCCGGATATCGATGCCCCGCATACGAGTGGAAGGTGGAACCCTGGCTTCAGGGACAAGGTAACAACCTTTGTCATTAACCCGTTCATTAAGCTCAGGGGTCTTGAATTGTTCGGCAATATAGAAAGTGCAAAGGGAAGGTCAGCCACAGAAACTGCGGAACGCACGGTTAACCAGTACGGATTCGACACAGCATACAGGTTCCTGCCAAGAGAACAGTTGTTCGTCGGTGCACGCTATGATGTTGTCAGCGGCGACCTTTCGGCAACCGTTCCCGATGCTTCTATTAACCGGCTTCAAATCGGCGGCGGATGGTTTGTCACCAGGAATCTTCTGGTCAAAGCAGAATATGTCGATCAGCGCTATGTGGATTTTCCTGATGCCAGTATTTTCCACGAAGGTGAATTCCACGGGGCAATCGTTGAAGCAGTAATCGGTTTTTAAATAATAGCATAAGCAATCCGTTATGACCAGGTGGCTGACTCAATTGATTATGGTACCGGCAATAATTCTGGTACCGGAAAATTTCAGGTCCGCAGGATCTGAGATATCCCGGGTTCAGAAGAATTACCAGGTGCGTATAGCTCAGGAAAGCTACCTGGTCATAAATGGATTGACCAATTTAAATGAATTTGCCTGCAATTACCTTGGAGATTTTTACCAGGATACCCTGACGATCGATGCCGTACCCGACGGCAATCAGCTTCAGCTTAACAATGCTGTGTTAAAACTACGCACCACAAGGTTCGATTGTAAGAATTATCAGATGAACCTTGACTTCAAAGACCTCCTTCAGGCCGACCAATATCCCTATATAATTATCAGGGTACTGAACATCAACAACAGCAGTCAGGAAATCAAGGGGACTTTAGCGCAAAATCCAAGACCCAATGCTATGTTTCTATCAGTTAATATAGAAATTGCCGGGCAAGTGAAGGATTATACCCTGCCTGTGGATGTCAGGGTAATGGGTGACGACCGGTATTACCTGGGTAATTTATCGCTCGATATCCAGGATTTTGGGATCGAGCCTCCAAAAAAATTATTCGGCCTGGTCAGGGTAAGTGAAAAGATCAGTATCGATTTCATGGTCCGCATCATTCTTGTTGCTTGATCACTATCCTCATTTTTTCATGAAATTAACAGGAAGAAATTAACAAGTCTCCATGCTCCTGTTGATCCATATAAGGCCATTCCTCATTACAATCTTCTCCCGCCGTGACATGAATTCGATAGCCTGGCCTGGATTCAATACCTCTTCACCGCACGTGGTGAAAAGCGCATCATCTCCGAACAATGATCGGATCTTCAGAAGTAATTCTTCACCCGTTAGTCCTTTTTCTTCCTTTTCCAGAAAATGAAGGACATCATGAATATGAAATGTATTTTTCATAAACGCTAATTTCCGCCCAGAATTCCGGGGGTAATTATGATCAGGATCATATCGGTGAACTTGCATAATATATTCTTCGACAGGAGAAGTAAAATTCATGAATCATGAACGGGGCTTCATCTTTTAAATAATCCGGATATTTCAAATACCACTTTACCATTCTATCTTTGCTTCCCGTTATGGAACAACTCTTACAGGATATTACAGCCTGGTACATGGCCCACATCAATTATGGAACGATCATAATATTGATGGCCATTGAAAGCTCCTTCATTCCGTTTCCTTCTGAGATCGTGATTCCCCCGGCAGCGTATAAAGCTGCCCAGGGAGATCTCAATATTTATCTGGTAGTATTATCCGGATCGGCGGGGGCAATCGTTGGAGCCGTTTTTAACTATATTCTTGCCCTTTCGCTGGGGAGGATGCTTATTTATAAACTTGCCGATACCCGGCTGGCTGCCATGATGATGATCGATATCAAGGCCGTCAAAAAGGCTGAGGAATATTTTATCCGGCATGGCAGGATTTCCACGTTGATCGGAAGGCTGGTGCCTGCAATCAGGCAGCTGATTTCCCTTCCTGCCGGACTGGCAAAAATGAATATGCGCGATTTTCTGCTTTTTACCTTTATTGGTTCCACTTTGTGGAATATCATCCTCGCCCTGCTGGGCTATTTTTTATATTCAAAACAAAGCATACTGCAAAGGTATTATAACGAGATTTCCTATATATTCCTTTTCCTTGGGATCGGATTTATTATCTACCTGGTTTACAGGGGAATCCGAAAGAAATGATTGCTTTCTGCCTCATATTCCTTTTTCAAGCCCCGGTATTTTTTATTCCTCTTTGTATACATTTGCAGCGTGTTTCCGACAACCACTAAAATCCGGTCATGATTTTATTTTTTCAAAGCCCAGGCAACTCCTTTTATGCGGTGGATTCACCGGCCGGCCTTTCAAAAAAAGACCTGGAGAAGCTTGAGTGGCTATTTGGGGGAAAAAACCTGCTTAAAACATTTCTTGATGGATTATTCATTGGACCGAGAAAGGAAATGATAACCCCCTGGTCGACCAATGCGGTTGAGATCACACAAAATATGGGCATACCCGGAATACGGCGGATCGAAGAATTTTTCCCCTCAGGCGGGGATATGAAATTCGACCGCATGCTGCAGGCAATGTATTCCTCCCTCGATCAGGGCATCTTCAGCATCACCCATTCTCCTGAACCGGTAGTTTTTATTACCGACCTGAAAGCCTATAATTCCGACCATGGTCTTGCCCTGAACAACGAAGAAATCGAATACCTCGAAGATGTCAGCCGCAAACTCGGGCGTAAACTGACCGACAGCGAAGTATTCGGATTTTCACAGGTCAATTCGGAACATTGCCGGCATAAAATATTCAACGGCGTATTTATCATCGATGGACAAAAATTTGACGATTCGCTTTTCAGCCTGATCCGCAAAACCACAAGCCTTAACCCCAACCGGGTGGTCTCGGCATACAAAGATAACGTAGCCTTCATCGGAGGGCCTGAAATCGAGCAGTTTGCGCCTGTAAGACAGGATATTCCTGATTATTTTTCAGTCAGGAAAGTTGAGTCGGTTATCTCTTTGAAAGCGGAAACTCATAATTTCCCGACGACCGTGGAGCCTTTTTACGGTGCATCTACCGGGTCAGGAGGCGAGATCAGGGACAGGATGGCCGGCGGTAAGGGGAGTATACCTCTGGCCGGAACTGCAGTTTATATCACTTCGTACCCCAGACTTGGCGACGGACGGCCATGGGAATCCTTATCCCGAACCAGGAATTGGCTTTACCAATCTCCATTGGATATCCTCATCAAAGCCTCTAATGGAGCCAGCGATTTCGGTAATAAATTTGGCCAACCCCTCCTGTGCGGAAGCCTGCTGACTTTTGAGTATCAGAAAAATCATGTTTTCTACGGATATGACAAAGTGATTATGCTTGCGGGCGGTATTGGATTCGGGATAAGGCCGCAAAGTACCAAGGACAAGCCCGTGGGAGGTGAAAACATCATCATGCTTGGAGGAGATAATTACCGGATCGGAATGGGCGGCGGAGCAGTATCATCCGTTGCAACCGGCGAATACAATAATGCGATCGAATTAAATGCAGTTCAGCGTGCAAATCCGGAAATGCAAAAAAGAGTTTTCAATGCCATCAGGGCAATGGTGGAAAGCGACCGAAACCCCATTATTTCCGTGCATGACCATGGGGCCGGTGGTCACCTGAACTGTTTCGCCGAGCTTGTAGAAGAAAAAGGGGGAGTGATCTTTATTGACTTGCTTCCTATCGGGGACCCCACGCTCTCGGCAAGGGAAATTATCGGAAATGAATCGCAGGAACGCATGGGTTTGGTGATCGGGAAGGAAGACATGGAAACCCTTAAAAAAGTCGCTGACCGGGAACGAGCTCCCTTTTATTCGGTCGGAGAGGTAACCGGCAATCAGAAATTCAGGTTCGAAAACCGGAATACCGGCGAAAAACCGATCGATTGGAATATTGAATATCTTTTCGGTAACCCGCCTAAAACCATCATATCCGATAAAACTGTCCCGGCTGGCTTTCAGGAACTTAATTACGATATCGGGCGTTTTAAAGATTACCTCGAACAGGTTTTGCAGATCGAAGCCGTTGCATGCAAGGACTGGCTGACGAATAAGGTTGACAGGTCAGTTACCGGCAAAATCGCCAGGCAGCAAACCTGCGGTAAAATTCAGCTGCCCTTGCGCAATCTTGCTGTAGTTACTATCGATAATCCGGGTCCCAAAGGGATCGCCACATCTATCGGGCATGCCCCCATTGCCGGCATCATCGATCCTGCCGCCGGCTCCCGGCTATCTGTTGCCGAAGCGCTCACAAATATTATATGGGCTCCCCTGGAATACGGACTGGAAGGTATTTCCCTGAGCGCTAATTGGATGTGGCCATCGAAAAACCAGGGAGAGGATGCCCGCCTTTACGAAGCGGTAAAAAGCATCAGCGATTTTGTGATCGGTCTCGGAATCAATATTCCCACAGGCAAGGATTCGCTGTCGATGACACAAAAATACCCCGATGGACTAACTGTGATGGCCCCGGGAACGGTGATCGTTTCGGCTGTAGCGGAAGTTTCCGACATTGCAAAAGCGGTTGACCCCGTGGCGGTCATCACCGGCGGGAATGATTTAATCTATGTCGATTTCTGGGATGGAACTTTCGAACTGGGCGGCAGCAGTTTCAGTCAGGTCCTTGGCAATATTGGAAATAAGGTTGCCCGGAGCGGCGATACGGAATACTTCAAAAGGGCCTTCAATACCGTCCAGCAGTTGATCAGGGAAGGTCTGATCCTGGCTGGCCATGATGTTTCTTCCGGAGGATTGATAACCTCCCTCCTTGAAATGATATTCACCGATAATGAATCCGGTCTTGAAATCGATTTGTCCGGAATTCCGGAAAAAGACCCTGTCAGGATCCTGTTCAGCGAAATGCCCGGCATCATTATACAAGGATCTGATAAAGATAAGGTATCTGGTATCCTCGCCCAAAACCGGGTCCGTCATTATGAAATCGGCGGCATCAATAATAGCGGCCAGGTAAAAATCGTGCACGATCGATTTGTATTTTCATCTCCGAAGCAGGCCTTGCGCGACAATTGGTACAAAACATCATGGCTTCTCGATACGCACCAGACGAAAAAACCCTATGCCGGGAAACGTTACGAAAATTACAAGAAGCATACGCTTGATTTCATTTTCCCGAAGAATTTCACGGGAAAGCATTCACAGTATGGCATTGAAAAAACGAGGCAGCTTGGATCCGGCTTAAAAGCCGCCATTATCCGGGAAAAAGGAGTTAATGGAGACAGGGAAATGGCGTGGTCGATGCACCTGGCAGGCTTCGATGTAAAAGATGTTCATATGACCGACCTGATCAACGGGCATGAAAGCCTTGATGATATACAGTTCATTGTTTTCGTGGGAGGATTTTCCAATTCTGATGTTTTGGGTTCCGCAAAGGGCTGGGCGGGTGCATTCCTGTTCAATAAAAAAGCGCAGGAAACCCTTAACCGGTTCTATGAAAGACAGGATACCCTCAGCCTTGGAGTTTGTAATGGTTGTCAACTTATGGTTGAATTGGGGCTGATATACCCCCAAGCTAACCCCCGGCCGAGAATGCAGGTGAATTGCACGGGAAAATTTGAATCTGCATTCATCGCCGTCGATGTCCTTCCAAACCATGCCGTCATGTTATCTAGCCTCGCTGGTTCAAGACTGGGCATCTGGGTTGCTCATGGCGAGGGCAGGTTTGAATTATCACTCCCTGAAAACCAATATCATATCCCCGCCAAATTTCATTACAGCGATTTCCCGGGAAACCCGAATGGATCCGATTATAATGCAGCCTGTATTGCATCGATGGACGGCCGGCATCTCGCCATCATGCCTCACCTGGAACGGTCTATATATCCGTGGAACTGGGCATATTATCCCGATAACCGGAAAAATGATGAAATATCACCCTGGGTGGAAGCCTTTGTTAATGCGAGAAAATGGGTGGCCGAACGAAGGTAGGCCAGTGACTCACTAATTAATTCTTTTCTTCAAAAAGCACATCCAGGTTGCCATCGATAATAAATTGCACCAGTCCGGAATTCCCGCGTATCGGCTCGAATATTCCTGTAGTGTAAATTCCCGATTTGCCCAACAGGCAGATAATATCGCCGCTTATTTTTCTTGCGGTTAATAGCTGCCAGGGTACAATTGAGTTAAAACATTTAATGCCCGAGGCATTCCCTTCTTCATCAATGATGATTGCATAAGCCGCTGTCTCCCCCGAGGTAGTGGTCAATACGTTCACCTTACCGGAAGTGTCCTTGATCCGGGTGAAATTCCCGAATATAATATGGCCGGTTTTCATAGCAATCAGCTCTTTTATGTCTCCGGCAAAGCTTAACCTGTTCTTCCATATTACCCCCCCATCCCGGTTTATTTTTATCCATTCCATCGGCTCATCGTCTGAAATATTTTCAATTGGCCCGCGGCCCTTGGTTATGATTAAATAGGATCCATCGGATTCGCTATACATGATCTTTTTTGGAAATCCCGGAATTGGAACAGGGAAGGAAACAAGTGTATCTCCCGAATCGCCGATCAACATAAAAAAGTTCCCGATTTCTTTGGAGACCATATCATACCTGTTGACGACTACCGCATATCCTTCAGGTACAACGGTCAGCGTTCCGATCATATCGCAGACGATTCCCCCAGCCGGTTTGACTTCCGTGAGATTTTTCACCCATAACAGGTCGCCGGAATCCTTTACCCTGGAAAGACTCGTCTGAATTACCCCCTTCCCTCTCCCGGGCTTGATATTCCCGACAGCCAGTATACTGCTATCCGGGGCCAAAACAAGCTGGCTGGTGTAGTACCTGTCAGGAACCATGGTTGCTGTATCCATGATACTGACGTAAAGCGGAATTACTATTTTTTTTAGCGACGCCTGCGCAAGCGAATCATTGAAATATACCAGATCATTGACTGTAATTTCACGGAAGTTGTGAGCATACCCGGCAATTTTATCCTTCATGATTTTAGCTTCTTTATTGATATAATCTTCAAGGCCTGTATTTCCGGGAAAATATTTTTTCATGAATTCAGCATGTTTT
>DATDPY010000236.1:0-4295 GCA_035292565.1 Cyclobacteriaceae bacterium
CTGGGACATTTCGAAGCCCTTCGCCTGGAGTGACCAGGATTTCAACCTGGCTGAAATCAAAAATGCCCCGCTAATCTATGAGGCCCATATAGGAATGGCCCAGGAAATGGAGAAAGTAGGAACTTATGAGGAATTCAGGGATAATGTTCTGCCAAGGGTTCACAAGCTGGGATACAATGCACTCCAGTTGATGGCGATCCAGGAACATCCCTATTACGGTTCGTTCGGCTACCATGTATCTAATTTCTTCGCCCCGTCGAGCCGATTCGGCACGCCGGTTGATTTCAAGAACCTCGTTAACGAAGCCCATAGGCTCGGAATCGCGGTAATCATCGATATTGTGCATTCCCATGCCGTCAAGAATGTTGCAGAAGGGCTGAATGAATTTGATGGGACCGACGACCAGTATTTCCATCCCGGAAGCAGGGGTTATCATAGCGCCTGGGATTCCAAGCTGTTCAACTACGGAAAACGGGAGGTCCGCCAATTCCTATTGTCAAACCTCAGGTACTGGCTCGAAGAGTATCATGTCGACGGATTCCGTTTTGACGGCGTCACCTCCATGATGTATTTTCATCACGGCGACTTCACCAACTTCGATCATTACGATAAATATTTTGTGAAGGATGTAGAATGGGACGCCCTTCTCTACCTCCAGGCGGCCAATGAACTGGTGCATTCCATAAAACCGAATGCAATAACCATTGCGGAAGATATGAGCGGGATGCCCGGGCTGTGCAGACAGCAGGAAGAAGGCGGTATCGGATTTGATTTCAGATTGGGAATGGGCATACCCGATTTCTGGATTAAATACCTGAAGGAATACAAGGATGAGGACTGGAATATTCATGAATTATGGCATACGCTGACCAACCGCCGCTGGAAGGAAAAAACGGTTGCCTATGCCGAGTCACACGACCAGGCCATCGTCGGCGATAAGACCGTAGCCTTCTGGCTGATGGACAAGGAAATGTATTTTCACATGCAGGTCGGAGACCCGAGCATCATCATTGACCGGGGAATGGCCATGCACAAGATGATCAGGCTGTTTACCATTGCCCTGGGCGGGGAAGCTTACCTGAATTTCATCGGCAATGAATTCGGTCATCCCGAGTGGATTGACTTTCCCCGGGCAGGGAACGGATGGAGCTATAAATATTGCCGGAGGCAGTGGTCGCTGGCCGATAATGAAAAGTTGAGGTATCGGTTCCTGAATGACTTCGACCGCAACATGATATTGCTTGCCCGTGATCAACATATTCTTCAATCTCTTCCCGCCCGTCAAATCAACATGGATGAATCGAACAAGACCATCATATTTGAACGGAACAACCTGATCTTCATTTTTAACTGGCACCCGTTCAATTCCATAGCCGATTACCGTTTCAGCGACCCCGGCCAGGGAAAATACAGGATCATACTCAGTACCGACGATCTACAATACGGCGGGTTTGGCAGGGTAGATACAAAAATGACTTACTCTTCCATAAACATCGACGGGTACCCGAAGCTCAGTATTTACCTGCCCAGCAGGACTGCGCTTGTGCTGCAAGGCGCGAGGTAGGTTTCAAGCGTCTGCTCCGGCAGCAAGCTCGATGCTGGCCAGTGCATTCATCAGGTAAATATATGCCTGGTGAGGACTCTTGAACGGGCTATAAAGCTGGGCGGGACGGCCTTCTTCCGTTTCCATGGTATCCATGTAAAGCATATGATCGGAAGACTGGAGCTTTCTCCACGAATCGAGGAGCTGGGGCTGTCCCGCAGATTTCAGTTTTTCCTCCAGTCCATAAATATATTTCATGGCCTCGATCTGCATGGCATTTCCGTTCCACGCCGATATGTCATTACTTTTAATATGCCAGGTTACCGGTGAATAAACCTCAATTACCCCTTTTGGCTTGAATGCAGACCTGGCTTCGGATGGTGTTACGAATTCGATCTGTTTTGACTTCAGGGCGTTCATGATGAATTCCTCAAAATACCCGAATATCCCCGAGGAAGCCTTGAGGTGCTCACCCAGGCATTCAATGTCAAATCCAATGATGATCAGGTCGCCGGATTCTTCCGAAATCCTTTTTATAAGGTCCTTCAGGCCGGGGAATTTCCTCGTCCTTTTCGCGCTGACGCCCGGACTTGTAAATATGTTGGAATATTCCTGGTTCCTGGTCAGGATCTTAAGGCCTCCTGAAGCCGCCGAACTGTACAGGTAATTACCGCTTTTCCCTTTAAGGGTTCTGTCGCTTCCTTCGATCAGGATGGCATTGAATCCCAGCTTATCGATCGTTTTTGGAATATCACTCCTGTAGGCAAGCTCGGTATTCCGGAATACCTGCGGTTCATAGCCAAAGTACTTTTCCAACGCCTGTTTATGGAGCCTTACCTGGTCTTCAAATTCCCGCGAAGAATAGAGTGAAGCAAAAGAATGATAATAAGTTTCGCCGAGTACTTCAGCCGATCCGGTAGCAATCAGGTCAGCGATCGTTTTTATGACACCGGGCTGGTATTGTGCGAGCTGTTCCAGTAAAAGACCGGTGAACGAGATCCCGAAATTAAATTTTCCCCGGCTTTTACCGATCAGCCGGCTGAACATATCGAAGGCAGGCATATAGCTGTTCTTCAATACACGCGCAAGGATTTTCTTATCCAGGGAGAAATCAAAAATTTCAGGCTTATCTCCAATCTCAAAAAATGAAAGTTCCCTGATCCTGAAAGGCTGGTGGGCCTGAAAGTACAAACAAATGTTGATCATAAGCCCCGGATTTTTGAATAGGCACTTAAAATATTCCCTGCTGTTTTTTCCCAGGAGAGCTTTTCAAGGTCCTTCAGTTCCTGCTTAACTACATTTTCCCTGAATTTATCGTCTGAGATAAGCCTGATGATCGAACTTTCCATCTTATCAATATCCCAGTAATCCACTTTCAGCGCTCCCTTAAGCACCTCTGCCGCCCCGGCCCGTTTTGACAGGATTACAGGGATCCCAAATTGGGCCGCCTCCAGGGCTACGAGGCCGAACGGTTCTGAAACCGAAGGCATGACAAATACATCAGCCATGGCTAAAAGTTCCCTTACCTTTTTCCGGTCAACCGGGCCCGTAAAGTGAAGCTTCTTGCCAAGCTCGCGGTAGGCGCCTTCTTCGATCATCCTGGCAAACTTGTCGCCGCCGCCCGCTACCACAAACCTGATGTTATCATGCCTGGCTGCAATCCGGGCAGCAACATCCAGAAAATAACCGGGCCCTTTCTGGTATGTGATCCTTCCCAGGAACAGCACAAGTTTTTCCGGAAATTTTTTCGGAATGCTGAAGGCTTTCATTTTGCGGACACCATTATGGACAGGATGGATCTTGTTTTTCCTGATGCCGTAATGCTCCCTGATCATATCTCCGGTATAATGACTTACGGGTAAAATGAGGTCGGCTTTATGCAGCGCTTCCTTTTCAATCCGGAAAACCCATCCCTGGTCCGCCAGACCAACACGGTCGGTGTTAAGGGAATGTATGTGGAGCACCAGTGGTTTACCCGTAAGTTTTTTGATTTCCAGGGCAGCCGGGAAGGTCATCCAATCATGCGCATGAATGATATCGAAATCGATTTTTCGGATCATTTTGCCACATATCTCTGCAAAAAATTCGACTTTACCGACCACATCGTCGCCGTATAATTCCGTACCGTCGAGAATATTTTTAAGCGGGAATGATATTTTGCGCTTCCGTAATACCCGGGAAGATTTTTGAAGGATTTTTCCCCCGGATATTCCCACAGGGTAAGGGGAGAGGGCAAGCTTCGAAAATCTTTTCCTGAATTTTGACCTGATCTGCTCTCGTTCTTTTTTAGTAAAGATCGTTTCAAGTTCCAGGTTTCCAATCCCGATCAGTCTTACGCCGCGTAGCCTTACGCCTGACGCTACCGTGGGGAGGATCATAGTTACAGGAGCCAGGCTGCCCAGGGATTTCACAATATGGTAACAAGCGACGCCGAGACCCCCGGTTATATTGGGAGGGAATTCCCATCCAAGCATCAGAATTCTCGGTTTCGTCATTCAAAATCAAAAAATCCTGGTCGAGCATATGCTACGACCAGGAAGCATATGTTATGACCAGAGGGGAATATATAATTTTTGCCGAACTAAATCAAGTTAATAGTTGTACAGTTTCTCGTAATACTGGTAAGTCATCCTGTCAGAATCGAAATAGGGAATGATATCCATCATGCTGTTCTTCATGATCTGGGTCCACTTCTCCGGTTCATCATAATAGGCGGGAATGATTTCGTTCTCCAGCACATCGAGGAGATTTT
>DATDPY010000237.1:0-4070 GCA_035292565.1 Cyclobacteriaceae bacterium
AAAAGCCCATTTTTAAAATAGAATCAGGACTTAATGTTTCCGTATTTCTTTCCAGGCCTTTCAAAACTTCCTTTTCGATAGCGATCCGGTTCAACGATGCCTTCCGGATGATCCTGGCAGCCTGGGCAGTCCCTGAGTTCAACAGGTTTATCCTGTTCCTCGCAGCCGATGCGCACCTGGATAAAAGGAAATCAGTCATGTTGCGGGCATTGTTTTGACAGGACCTGGAAAAATGTTTCAGGTTGTCACCCAAAACTTCCAACCTGGATTTCTCGCGGTTGATCGTTTCGCCGGAATGACCTGAAATGATGCTGAATAATTCCTGGATAGAATCCTCGAATTTTCTCACTCCTTCAACCAGGAATTCGGCAACGGCTGTCGGAGTTTTCAGCCGGGTATGAGCCACCATATCCACGATCGTTTCGTCTTTTTCATGGCCGATGCCCGTAATCACAGGAAGCGGGAACTGGGCAACGTGACTGGCCACCTGATAGCTGTCGAAACATTCAAGGTCGATAACCCCTCCGCCTCCCCGGATCAGGACGACGATATCAAATTCTTCTGCCCTTTTAAAAATTTTCTGAAGCGCTTCAATGATCGATGTTTCCGCTTCCTTTCCCTGCATCAGGGCTTTGAACAACCGGCAAATAAAATAATATCCATGGGAATTCTTAATGAGCTGATGGGTGAAGTCCTGGTAGCCTGCCGCTGTTGGGGAGCTGATTATGGCCACGCGCTGGGGGACCAGGGGGAGGAGGAGCTCCTTATTCATGTCTGCAACTCCATCCTCAGCCAGCTTCTTCAAAATTTCCTGTCGCAGCCGGGCCCGCTCTCCGATGGAAAAGCTTGGATCGATTTCGCGGATATTCAGGCTTAGTCCGTACAATTCATGAAATGAAACCGATGCATTGGCCAGGATCTTCATTCCGGGCCTCAGCGCCTCGCCTGTGGAAGTTTCAAACCGGGCGCTTAAGGATCTGTAGGTATAGGACCATATGGTCGCCCTCGCCCGGGCAAGAATTTCTTCATCTTTTTTTTCGATCAACTCGAGATAGCAATGCCCTTTCTGGTTGACTTTCAGTTCGCTGATCTCGGCAACGACCCAATACGACGGCTCAAGATTTTCTTCCAGGCTCTTCCGGATTACCTGGTTAAGCTCTAAAAGCGAGAGGCTTTTCATAATCATAAACTTATCACATTTGAGACGGAGAAACAACAGTGAATGGCTGATTGGCGACGAAGACATCGGTCGCGAATTCGAAAACCAGTTCAATATGGATTTATTGTATTTTTTTCTATAGATTGTAAATCATATCGAATTTTATCATGAAAACTTTTTCATTGCCGGGTATAAAAATGTCCCTGCTCCATCTCATCTTTTTCAACATTGTCTTTTTATCGGTTTATCAATCCTGCGGCCCGGCCGGGGCCAGGAAGGATTCGACAAAGGTCGACCCCGGATTCAGTGAATTCATTTCGGGGTATACCGGCGGAGTTGTTTCTGTTATATCTCCGATTACCATTCAGTTTGCCCAGGTATCCTCCAGGTTTGTCAATGCCGGAGAGGAGATCACAGGGAGGATATTCGATTTTGATCCGGAAATTAAAGGTAAAACCGCATGGATCGATCAATATTCAATCGAATTCTTGCCCGCTGGAAAACTACGGCAGGGTACAACCTACAAGGTACGATTGCATCTTGCAGAGTTATTCGAAGTACCGGAGAATTACGCTGTGATGGAGTACAGCTTCAACACCATACGGCAGAATTTCAGCGTGGATATTCAGGGAGTATATTCCGCTGATTTTGCCGACCTGACAAAACAAAAGATCAACGGGATCGTACTGACAGCCGACGCCTCAGACGTCGGTGATATTGAAAAAATGATGACGGCAGCCCAGGAAGGGATTAACCTAAAGCTGGATTGGGAACACGGCGAGGACCAGAAATCACACAGATTCACTATTTCGGGAATCAAGAGGTCGGAGAAGGAATCCGGCGTGGATGTAAGCTGGACAGCCGAACCGCTGGGGATTGATGGTACGGGATCCCAAAAGGTGGTTATTCCCTCACTTGGGGATTTTAAAGTGATGAATTCCCGGGTCGTGCATCAACCCCGCCAGTATGTAGCCCTTCAATTCTCAGACCCCATTCTTGAAAAGCAGGACCTTTCAGGTTTCATCACCAGCCAGATGGGATCCCTGGAATACATCATCGACGGAAATGAGGTCAGGGTATTCCCGTCTGTAAACCAGACCGGGATGAAGAGGATACAGGTTAACCGGGGGATAAAAAATATCATGGGATACAAGTTGGGGACTGACCAGATAATTGAAGTGACATTCGAACAGATTAAACCTGCTGTCCGTCTCACGGGAAAAGGGGTAATTCTTCCCCAATCGAAGGATCTCGTCCTTCCGTTCGAGGCCGTTAGCCTGAATGCAGTGGATATCCTGATAACCCGGATATACGAGAACAATGTTGGTCAATTTCTGCAGGTGAATGACCTGGGCGGGTCCTATGAATTGCAGCGGGTGGGTCATCCGGTGGCTCGTAAAAAAGTGATGTTGAACAATATGGGCGTTACGGACCTCGGGAAATGGAACCGCTTTACCCTCGACCTGTCAGAGATGATGAAAACCGAGCCCGGGGCAATTTACCAGGTGCAGTTCGGTTTTAAGCAGAACTACTCAGCCTATGCCTGCGAGGGGCTTTCATCATCAGCCCGGGAAGATGCGGACCAACAGGATATGGAAGGATGGGATGATGATGGGTCTGAGACAAGCTATTGGGACGCCTATGAGGATGAGGAGTATTACTACTATCCTTCGGGCTACGATTGGGAAGAAAGGGACAATCCCTGTCATGTTTCCTATTATACCCGGAACCGATATGTCCGGTCGAACCTTCTGGCATCCGACCTGGGCCTAATGGCAAAGATCGGGATCGACAGGAATATCCTGATTGCCGTTACCGATATTGTCACTACCGAACCCATCGGCGGGGTCAGCCTCGAGGTATATGATTACCAGAAACAACTTATACAATCAGTCACATCCGACAACAAGGGATTGGCGACATTCAGTCTGATCAGGCAGCCATTCCTGCTTATCGCAAGCCGGGGAACAGAAAAGGGTTACCTGAAGCTCGACGACGGCAGTTCACTATCCTTAAGCAATTTTAATGTCGGAGGCGAGAGGGTCCAACAGGGGATCAAGGGATTCATATATGGTGAGCGCGGAGTCTGGCGACCCGGGGACTCCCTCCACCTGGCCTTCATCCTTGAAGACAAGAATAATTTATTGCCCGATAACCACCCGGTAATATTTGAATTATTTAATCCGAATGGTCAGCTTGATCACAAAATAGTAAGATCGGAGTCCCTGAACGGATTTTATAACTTCAGCACCAGGACTGGGGACGATGCCATTACGGGAAACTGGATGGCCAAGGTAAAAGTGGGTGGAGCTGAATTTTACAAGCAGGTTAAAATCGAAACCATAAAACCCAACCGCCTGAAGATCGAACTTCATTTTCCGACAGACAGGCTTGCTGCCGGGGAAGACATAGCCGGCGATCTCTCCGTTAAGTGGTTGCATGGGGCGATAGCTGCAAATCTCAGGGCTGTATTCGAGGTTTCACTCCAGGAATCGCAAACCACCTTTCCTGATTTCCAGGATTATGTATTTGATGATCCGTCGAGAAGATTTTCAAGCGAAACAATCCCGGTATTTGATGGACGCGTCGATGCTAACGGAAAGGCAAGGGTCCCGGTAAGCCTCAAGACAGAGTCGGCCGCCCCCGGAATGCTGAGGGCCTCCTTCAAAGGCAGGGTTTACGAGGAAAGCGGCGACTTCAGTGTCGATATGTTTACCATGCCATATTATCCCTACGAGTCCTTTGTGGGATTACGCACACCCAGGGGGGACAGATCCCGGGGAATGCTGCTTACCGATACCACCCACCAGATATCCATCGCTACAGTGGACAGCGAGGGGAAAGGGATCTCCCGAAACGGCATCGAGGTGGAAATCTATAAGCTCGACTGGCGGTGGTGGTGGGATAACAG
>DATDPY010000238.1:0-3018 GCA_035292565.1 Cyclobacteriaceae bacterium
TCCTGTTCCGGCACATCCATGACCACGGTCCGCAGGCTTACCCTTACCATCCGGTCAACAATTGGTATAAGCAATATAATGCCGGGGCCTTTGGTATCGATCAATCTTCCAAGACGGAAAACAACCGCTCTTTCATACTCTCTCAGGATCCGGATCGAACTGGCTAGAATAATCACAACGAAGGTGATTATTACACTCAGATAAGTTGTCATTCCTTCCATATATACCTCCCTTTGATTAAGTTTATTATTCATTTAATTTCAAAGTTGATTACCCTGGCTCAAATTTTTCGAATTCCGTTATCTCAATTCTTTAATGGATTGTATCAAAGTTTTTTAACCTTCAATTTTAAATTCTCAATTTCAACAACCGAAACGGGAGTCTCCTTTAAAATATCACCATCAACACTTTCAGCATTCCATATTTCACCATGTACCCTGACTTCCCCCGAAGGCATGAGGTCCGACAGTGCCATTCCTTCCTCACCGATGATTCCTTCCTGACCTGTTGTCACTTTCTTTCTTTGTGCTTTGATGCCAAAACCGATTGCGAACAGAAAGAACGCCGTGGTCATAATGATTACCAGGATGATCAATCCGAGGGAGATCCTCATGGCCTCTAAAGCAGATTCTTCATTGATCAACATGATCGAGCCAAGCAGCAGAGCTATTACTCCACCGATGGCGAGTATTCCGTGGCTGATCACTTTAATTTCGAGAATAAACAGAATTACGGCAAATAAAATCAATGCCAACCCCGCATAATTTATCGGCAATGCATGCATTGAATAAAATGCAAGGATCAGGCAGATGCCCCCAACAACTCCCGGAAAGATGGCGCCGGGATTATACAATTCAAAAAAGAGTCCATATATCCCAAGAATCAATAAAATATAGACAAGATTAGGATCGCTCAAAATTCCAAGGAGCTTTTGGGAAAATGTCATATCCAGCGTTATGATTTCTGCATCTTTCGTAGCTAATTTTTCAATTTTATTAACCGTCTCAACTTCCAATCCATCCATCAGGTCCATAAGCTCGTTAATATCCCTTGCAACGAAATCTATGACGTTTTCCTTCAAGGCCTCGTTTTCAGTTATGGAGAGGCTCTTCCTGACCGCAGCTTCCGCCCACTGTACATTTCTGTTGCGTTTTTCGCTGATCGTCCTTATAAAGGCGGCGGCATCATTGGTGGCTTTATCCATCATTACAGTGTCCATTCCGCCTTGCAATGATACAGGATGAGCAGCCCCAATGTTCGTCCCCGGGGCCATCGCTGCAATATGCGCTGCCATGGTAATAAATACTCCTGCCGAAGCCGCCTGAGAGCCCGGCGGTGAAACATAAACAACAACCGGGACGGCGGATTCCAGAAAATCGGAAACGATCACTCTCGTTGATTTAAGCAAGCCGCCCGGTGTATTTAATTTTATAACCACGCAGGATGCCTGCTCTTTGATGGCTGTTTCAATTCCTGTATGGATATAATCGGCGCATGCAGGATGTATGGCACAGTCAGCGGTAAGCAGTATCACTTTGCTTGTTTGTGAACTGGCAGTTCCGGCGAGAACACTTATTGAAAAAATAATAAGCAGGAAAGTTCTCATCTTACCCTCCTGAAAAATTATACATCAATATATCGAAAAATCAGGTAAGAAGCAATTAATAATTTCTTAAAGCAATCCTCACCACGGCTAACATTTTCAAATCCCCTCACCGGCAAAGGCTCATTTAAAACATTTATCCGCTGAACACCTGCAGAGTATTTTTTACTTATCCCAGATAAATGTATAGGTATATTTAATGTAGAAAGAATTCCGGTTCATCAGCGGAAGTTCTGGTACTTCCCTGGTAAGGTGTGTGTTATAATCTCCGTTGTATACGAAGTAAAAATCATTTCCTTCGCGGGGGTTGTAACGAAAACGGATATTATTGATGCCGAATCTGTCGTCGCTGCTGTATTGAAAGAACATAAGCAGTGAAAGCCTTGTGGTAAAGGTGAATTCGGTCTTGAGCCTTGCCAGGTGTGATCTGAAATACTGTTCCCTCACTGTGACATCGGCTATATTATACTGGTAATAAAGTCCCAGGTTGAAACTTGGTGAAAACTTGAAATTCACCTCAACAGGACCGAGTATTGTGAGCCAACCGTCGTAATAGGTGCCGAACCTCGATTTTACGTTCAGGACAACCGGACGACTTGAAGTAGTGCCGATCCCTCCCTGAACCCTGTAAAAATCATAAAACCCCGCCGGGAAGTACATATCATCGGCAATATCAAATTGTTCCTGCAGGAATTCATGGTTATGGAAGATGTCGACATTTGCCCTAAACCCGTTTTTCATTGAGAAATTATACCCGAGGGATGTTTCAGAAATATCAGTCACCATGTCAGTATTTCTTTTATTGATCCAGGTCCAGAAAAACAACTGCTGGTTGAGCATTTTTTTATCCTCGTCGTTAAATACCCAGCCGTACCCGACCGATCCATGCAAACGTGAATAATTCTCCAACAATTCAAAACCCATTTCCGGAAGAAAATTTTCGCCTGCCCGTGATATGGAAAATTCATAGGTCAGACCGATATTGGAACGGTTTAGCCAGTTCAGGTAGAATTTTCCCTGATTAAAGAATTGGTCCGTTTCTGCGAGGGTGTTGTCGAAAGTATGTATATAATTTGCGGTGATATAATCATTCCGGAAAGGATTAAAGATCAGATCAGCGGCCGCATTGATATTGTAATTTCCCGATGCATCAATCCTGCTGGTGATCATGCCACCGGCATAACTGGTTGGGTTGAAAACCTGTTTCCTGGCCCGAAATACACCATGGTTAGCCGATGCAAGATGAATCAATGAGTCGGTATCACTGTCGAAGAAATCGTAAGACGCGGTTTGCATATCAAGAAAACCCATATCCCATTTCCTCGCCCTGCCAACCAGCCGGGCTCCGCCTATAATGGGAATGATTTCTCCCTCGTATAACCCGATCCGCCGGCTGTAAAACAACTGGTCTTCGT
>DATDPY010000239.1:0-9608 GCA_035292565.1 Cyclobacteriaceae bacterium
GTCGATTTCAGGGCCGGAGTGATCGAAAAAAAAAAAATTACCGATTTAAGGGGGAATTTGCAACATTATATCGTAATATTACGATATAATTAAATAACATGGGAATTACAAAGGCTGAAGTATTCAATGATCAACAAAACAAGATGGCCAGATATGCCAAGGCATTTGCACATCCGGCGCGCGTTGCGATCATTGAATACCTTGTAAAGGCCGAAGCCTGTATATGCGGCGATCTGGTTGGCGAGCTTCCGCTTGCCCAATCAACGATCAGCCAGCACCTGAAGGAGCTAAAAAATATAGGAATTATAACGGGGGAGATCGAAGGTCCAAGGATCAATTATTGCATTAATGAAAAGGCTTGGGCAGAAGCCAGGAGCATGCTGGGCAAGTTGATGGATTCGTATAAAAAATGCTGTTAAAATTTTTTATTTAAATATATCGTTATATTACAATAATACTATAAAGATGAAAGACGCTGATCAATTAAAAACCATCGTCCGAGAAAAATATGGCGAAATAGCCAGAAAATCGTCGGGTTGCGGCTGCGGCTGCGGTGAAAAAGCAAATCCTGAAAACTCAGTTATGTCGGATGATTATAGCCGGCTTCAAGGATACGTTCCCGATGCTGACCTTCAGCTGGGGTGCGGCATGCCTACTGAATTTGCAAGGATCAGTCCCGGAAATACAGTGGTGGACCTGGGTTCAGGGGCAGGAAATGATTGTTTTGTGGCCCGGGCCATTGCCGGTGAACATGGCCGGGTGATCGGGATTGATTTTACCAAAGACATGATCGTAAAGGCCAGGAAAAACACCCTGAAGCTTGGTTACAGTAATGTCGAATTCCTGCTCGGAGATATTGAAGCAATCCCGCTTCCCGGGAATACGGCCGATGTGGTAGTAAGCAATTGCGTACTCAATCTTGTCCCTGATAAAATCAAAGCATTCGGCGAGATTTTCAGGATACTGAAACCCGGCGGTCATTTCAGCATTTCCGATATTGTATTAATTGGCGAATTGCCGGAAGCCCTGAAGGATGATGCAGTGATGTATGCCGGCTGTGTATCGGGGGCCCTGCAGAAAGAGAAGTACCTCAACCTCATCCGTGAGGCCGGGTTTAGAAATATTACCATTCAGAAAGAAAGGCGGGTAGATCTCCCGGATGAGATCCTGTCAAAATACATTTCGGGGGATGAAATGGACAAATATCATTCGGAAGGAAAGGGTATTTTCAGCATTACCGTTTACGCTGAAAAATAAATACCGGCGCCTGCAGGTTGTGAAGATCAGGCCGGGACCACATCGGGCTAAGGAAGTCATTCCACAACGGGGAACTGGGCTATTCTAAGGGTTGTACAACCGTAGGGGATCAGGGTTATTCCAATTTCAGGATCGGATGCCAGGTCTCTTCTGGGACCGCTATGGGGCATAGGACCCGGGACAGAATTATAAATTTTCCAGTCGGGAATCAGCTTTGCCCGGGTGCTTATAATCACCGGGGCATTATCAGGATTCCATGGATAATCCGGCTGATTCGATGATTCTTCCACGATGAATCCGCTTTGCGGGTCGGATAAGACGGTCTGGATCAGTCCATAATTCCACGGCGTTACCGCTTTAACTTCCCAGTAATCTCCCCATTTGTCAGCGTTCTTTATCTGTTTCCATTGTTCTCCAATCTTCAAAGCATAAACCAGGGGCCCCCGCTCCACGGCCACTGAATTCATATACCACCGGGAGGTGGTTATATCCATTGGGAAATTAAGGATCACCACATCGCCCTTTTTCCATTCCCTGCGAATCGTACAGATTTTCCCGCCCAGGGGATCATCCCAGGTCTGGCCATTGACACTTACCTGGGCTGATTTGCACCATCCCGGAATTCTGACATGGAAAGGAAATTCCAGTTCTTCTTCCGGGTTTATCGTAAACCTGATCTCGCTGCTGAAAGGATAATACGTTTCTTCAACAATATTCACTTCAACCCGATCGCCAGCAAAAATTGATGCTTCGGATGGCGCATAGTTTATTGCCGCAATACCTCCGTCGGATGTGGCATAAAAAAGATTCTGTGTAAACTTTGGCCATCCCTGGTGCATATTGCATGTGCAGCATGGATAACCGGTAAGAATACCATAACACAGATCGGTTCCGCCGTGGTTCTCATCTTCATAAAAACCGTGCATTGCCCTGGCGATCTCAACCTGGTTGGCGCTCTGGAAATATTGTCGTCCCGAATAATCGTCGAGAGCCTGGGAGGGAAGAGCATTGAAAGCAAGCCTTTCAAGATGATCGGCAAATTCGACCTGGCCGGTGATCATGAAAATATTTTCAAGGGAAAACATCATTTCAACAATGACACACAATTCAACGCCCCTGACAGGATCGTTTCCATGCATGGGTTCATCGGCCCCGTACATGCCCTGGGCCTGTCCGTGATACATTTCAATATCGGCAAATGCTTTTTTTACTGCTTTCAGGTAAACGGGATCGGGATGGGCCTGGAAATAAATAACCGGTTCCTTGATTCCCTGGGCGAGGTTTACACAATGGAAACTTTGCCATTGGGGCACGCAAAGCTTTCCGATAAGGGTATCGTTAAAAGGATATTTATGTCCGGTATTATAGGGATATAGATGGTCGACCGAATTTTGTTTTGTGCAGTTTTCGTTCAGGAATATCCTGGTCCAGGGAAACGTTTGTTTATGGATGAGTTCGGCAAGGTCGAGAAGGAATTTATCACCGGTTATATTATAAAGCCAATATACCACCATCAGGTTGTCGCCGCCGCGACGATTCGCCCAGAAAGTCCAATGATCGAGAGGTGTAATGGGAAGCTGATCAAGCTGGTAACGGAAATACCTGGTCATCAGGCCGATTACGCGCTCATCGCCGGTAGCCTGGTAATATTGTTTGAGCACTTTCAGCATTACCATTTTAGGCCACCAGTCCTCCCGCATATCTTTTTGCAGTCCGGGCTCCGGCGCAGGAGGAACTTCGAAGGGAACGGGCCCGAAGTATCCGTCATCTCTCTGGTTCTGTATCGACCATTCAATCCAGGGCCTGACCATGGAGATTAGATCCCGGTCATTCAGGATATAGGCCAGGGGAACAAGGCCATCGAGCCAGTATGGACCACGCTCCCAACCGTCCCCGTCTCCCCCAAGCCAGCCGTTCCTGGAACCCACAACTTCTCCATATACCTTATCGAGTTGACCGGTTAGTCCCTTTTTCTGCCTCAGCAACATTTCCAGGAGCCATCCCCTGGGATGTATTGTCCCCGGCGGGAGTTCGATATAAGGCACCGCAACCAGGGGGTTCCGGTTGTTCAGGTAATTCTGTCCGGCTGCCCGTCCCTGCTCGCTGACGGAATTCCCATTGCAGGCGTATAAGGCCAGCAATGCTGCGATAGCCAGATGTGAAAATCTATACATATTTATTGGGAATAAAACGTTTGAAAATAGTAAAAGCGGAGGAGTCATAAAAGCGAAGGCAGATCATTCGTGGCCCGGCGCGGGAAAAGACCGATTTACATGAAGCATAAAATTTAAACAAAGCGGGATAAGTTATAATTACTATGTATATTGATATCAGCAATGTTCATACATTTCCTAATCGGTATTTCCGGAAGTTTTATGGGCACGGTGGCCATCGGGCCTGCAAACCTGGGGGTGATCAATATCACCATGCATCATAACGCCCGCATCGCCGCGAGATTTTCCCTGGGGGTTGCATTCATAGAAATGCTTTATGCTACGGCAGCCATATTATCCGGCAAATTCATCGTAAACAAAATTGATGAATACCCGTTTATAAAAATTTTAGTCATTCTGTTTTTCTTTTTCAGCGGGCTTTTTTTCTTTTTTAAGAAAGACGATTTTTCCGCGGAGAATGACGACAGACCTGTCAGAAAATCCTACTTTTTGAAGGGGCTCATCGTCGGGATAATCAATCCGCAAACCATACCTTACTGGCTTTTTATAACAACGTATCTGACAGCCCATAAATTTATACATTTATCTTCCTGGTACCTGGTCTTTTTCCTGACAGGTGGATTCGCCGGGAAATACCTCAGCTTAAGCCTGTATGGCCTGCTCAGCACCTATATTAAAAAACGAAGCACATCATTCGCTTTCTACCTGAATAAATTCATCGGCCTTACCTTGATCATTATCGCTGTTTTACAGGCAATCCGGCTTTATTAAATAAATTTTGCCGTAAATCGGGGATTAATTATGGGAAGGATGGTAATACAGCAGGTAATAAATGAAAGGGAAGAAATGATTGAAAAATCACACAATACGGCCTGATTAATCATTTGAAATGTACAGGAATTGCAAGGTTGGTTGAATATTCAGGAAAATCCGCTTAAAATTTAATATAATTGCACCTCAAATTCAATAAGCAGTAGTTCATGAACAAGAACCTTCTCCGTTTCCTTGTTATCGCTTTAATTTTCTTTTATCCGATCCATCTTAGGGCCGCGATGCAAAGCGATGATTCCTTAAAGCAGGTGAACTGGATCCACTATGATCCTGTCGACGACAGCCTGGCAGGTATCAGCCTGAACAAGGCATACCAATTGTTGCAGGGAAGGCCTTCGAAGACCATCATTGTTGCCATTATCGACAGCGGTGTCGACATCAAGCATGACGATCTGAACGGAAACATATGGGTGAATGAAGATGAAGTTCCCGGAAATGACATTGATGATGACAGGAACGGGTATATCGATGATGTCCATGGATGGAATTTCATCGGCGGGCAGGAAGAGGATGTGATTTATGATACCTATGAGCTTACCCGTGAATATGTACGCCTGAGCAAGAAATACGGTGAAAAGAACGAAGGCAAGGGAGATGAGTTTGAATACTGGGGAAAGATCAAGGCCGATTACAGTGAAGCCGCCACTAAGGCGATGAATGGGTATGATTATTACAACCAACTGATGCACAATATACCCAGGTATTTTAACCTGGTTAAGAGTTATCTCGATGCTGATTCTCTCACTTATCAGGCTGTAAGCAGTGTGACTTCGGAAGATTCACTGGTCAATGAAGCCCTGAGCATGGTGGCAAAATTGCTCACTTTTTATGGCGACAATCCTTCGGTAGATGCAGTTATTAAAGGCATGTCGAAGGGCAAGGATTATTATGAATACCAGGTGAAATACGGGTATAATCAGGAATTTGATCCGAGAAGTGTGGTTAAAGATAATTATGCCGATCCCAGGGAACGAATTTATGGAAACAACCGTTCCCATAATTACTCTGGCGACATGGGGTCCCATGGCACCCATGTATCGGGAATCATTGCTGCCAACCGGTACAATGATCTTGGTACGGCAGGCATAGCCGATAATGTCAGGATCATGCCGATCCGTACCGTGCCGTCGGGAGATGAAAGGGATAAGGATGTGGCCAATTCCATTTATTACGCTGTCGACAATGGAGCAAAAGTCATCAATATGAGTTTTGGAAAGGATTATTCTCCTTACCGGGAGGTTGTCGAAAAGGCGATCAGGTACGCAGCAAGCAAAGGTGTACTGATCGTTCATGCTGCCGGCAACGATGCAAAAAATGTGGATGAGAATGATAATTTCCCGACAAAAAGATTCATTCGCGGATCAAAAACGGCAGATAATATGATCGAGGTAGGCGCCTCCTCAATGAATCTCGGTGAAAAACTGACTGCCTCATTCAGCAACTATGGCAAGAACCGGGTGGATATTTTCGCCCCCGGGGTAAAGGTATGGTCGAGCATGCCACAGCAGGAATACGGGGCATCCAGCGGAACCAGCATGGCATCTCCTGTCGTTGCCGGAGTAGCCGCCTTGCTCATGGAATATTTCCCGGAACTCAGCGCGCAAAAGATCAGGGAAATCATCCTGTCATCTGCCTGGAGATTTGAAGGTGAAGTGTTAAAGCCCGGGACCAATGACCTGGTGAAATTGAACGATCTTTGTGCATCAGGCGGGATCATCAACGCTTACGAAGCCGTTAAGATCGCAATGAATACGGTCAGTGTGGGCAGCCGGTAATCAATAAACCGGATTTTTTATTGCCGTAACGATTCATCCACGTTCCGGATTTGGTTATCAAGGGGGTTTCTCCTATTTTCAAATTTCAGAATTTTAGCTTTTACAGATGAAACGACACACCCTGTTTTTTCTGGCATTATGGATTTTCTCCCATTCGATCGCCCAGGAACCAGCCAGGAAACTAACCCTGGAAAATATTTACGTCAAGCGCAGCCTGGTTACCAGGGGAATCCGTGACCTGCAATGGTCGGATGACGGGAAGGCGTATTTCATGGTAGAACAGGATATGCCATCAGGCGGTGATGAATTGGTATTATATAATGTGAAGGATGCCCGGCGGTTAGTACTCGTTTCCGCAAAGGAGCTTATTCCGCGCGGAGAAAACCGGGCCCTTGAAATTTCGGGTTACGGCTGGTCACCGGCGTATGATAAGCTGCTGATATTTACCAATACGAAAAGGGTCTGGCGTTACAACACCCGCGGCGACTATTGGATTTTCGATATGGCTTCCCGGTCGTTGACGCGCCTGGGCAGGAGCCTTGAAAGTTGTTCCCTGATGTTTGCAAAATTTTCTCCCGACGGCACCCGTGTAGCTTATGTCAGCCGCAACAATATTTGTGTTGAAAGCCTGGCCGATCAAAAGATCTTAAAACTTACCGAGGATGGAGGCGAGCATACCATTAACGGCACGTTCGATTGGGTTTATGAAGAGGAGCTGGATTGCCGCGATGGGTTCCGCTGGAGCTCCGACGGATCGCTGATCGCCTATTGGAAGTCCGATACCCGGAACGTCGGAAAATTTTACATGATCAATAATGTTGATTCAATCTATCCAGAAATTATTTCAGTTCCTTATCCAAAAGCGGGCACGGCGAATCCGGCTGTGAAAGTGGGCTTTGTCTCCTCAGGGGGCGGACAATCAAAATGGTTCGATATCCCGGGTGATCCCGCCAACCATTACCTGGCTCGGATGGAATTTGTTCCGGGAACGAACCGGCTCATGATCCAGCAGTTGAACAGGAGGCAGAATACCAACAAGGTGTGGATTGCCGATCCGGTCTCGATGACGGTAAACAATATTCTTACTGAATCCGACGAAGCTTTTCTCGATATCCACGACGATATCTGGTGGCTGGATGGTAACAAATATTTTACCTGGATGAGTGAGCGTGATGGCTGGCGGCACCTGTACCGGATATCGGCCGACGGGAAATCGGTAACGCTGCTCACTCCCGGGAACTACGATGTGGTGGAGGTGCAATATATCGATGAGAAGAAGGGCCATGTTTATTTGATCGCAACGACCGAAAACTATACGGAACGTTTTCTTTACCGCTGTGATATGAATAATCCCGGGTCGCCGGAAAGGATTACCGCCGGCCGTGAAGGGACCCACGAATATTCATTTTCCCCTGACGGCAAATATGCCCTGCATGAATACAGCACCGTTGCCATTCCCAATGTTTACGAACTCGTCGATTTACAGGGACACAAAACCATCAGAACCCTGGAGGACAACAGCCAGGTGGGCAAGGATTTCAAAGACCTGGGGCTTAACACGAAAGAATTCTTCAGGGTGAACACAGGCGAAGTGACGATTGACGGCTGGATGATCAAGCCCCCTGGTTTTGATGCTTCCAAAAAATACCCCGTAATCTTTTACATTTACGGCGAACCGGCGGGCAGCACGGTCACGAACGACTGGCAGCGCGGCGACCTGTGGCACGAATATCTTTCCCAGCTCGGGTACATCATCATGAGCATCGACAACCGCGGCACCAACGTGCCCAGGGGAAGGGAATGGCGGAAATGCATTTACCTGAAATCGGGCATTATCTCAACGGAAGACCAGGTGAAAGCCGCCCAAAAAATTTCCGAGTTGTTTCCCTTTGTCGACCCGCAGCGGCTTGGCATCTGGGGCTGGAGCGGAGGAGGTAACTCAACCTTGAATTGCATGTTCAGGTACCCGAAAGTATTCGCTGCAGGCATCGCCGTGGCCTTTGTTTCGAACCTCCGGCTGTACGACACGATTTACATGGAGCGGTACACGGGAATACCCGGCGAGGACGACGAAGCTTATGACAAAGGTTCGGCGATCAATTTCGCGGGCAACCTGAAGGGACGGTTGATGCTCATCCACGGTACGGGTGACGACAACGTACACTACCAGAACTGTGAAATGCTGGTGAATGAACTTATCAGGAACGGGAAAACATTTGAGATGCTGGCTTACCCCATGCGGACACATGGGATCAACGAAGGCCGGGGCACGAGCCTGCATTTAAGGAAATCGATGGAAAAATTCTGGCTTGAAAACCTGCCCGCCGGAGGGAGACCATAACATTGGCAGGCGGGAAATAAAAAAAATTTCTATTTTATGGATGGAAATCAAAATATTTATGAATTATTATCCTGGTAACCTTAATTTAAAATCAAGTTAATGAAAACAAATTCTATTATCGCCGCATTTATTCTTACTCCGATAATGATTTCCTGCATTTCCGGGAACAAGAAATCAATTGAGAAAGAAACGAGGACAATCGGATCTATCGAGCGGATTTCCCCTGCCCTGGATGAATTAGTGAACCCTTCGGCAGTGATAGAGGTGCTTGCGGATGGATTCGAATGGACTGAAGGGCCGGTTTGGGTTAGTTCGGGGAATTACCTGTTGTTTTCAGATATTCCACCGAACCGTATTTATAAATGGTCGGAGACTGATAGTATTCAAATCTATCTCGAGCCCTCGGGATTTACCGGCCCTGCAGGTAGAGGAGGCGAGGAGGGGTCTAACGGGTTATTAATCGATTCACAGGGAAGGCTGGTTTTGTGCCAGCACGGGGACCGTCGGGTGGCGATTATGAATACGCCGTTAAATGATCCCAAACCGGATTTTATAACCCTGGTTGGCGATTACGAAGGGAAACGACTGAATAGTCCTAACGATGCCGTCTTCAGTTCAACGGGAGATTTGTTCATCACAGACCCTCCATATGGACTGTTGAAGCAGGAAGAAGACACGGCAAAGGAATTGGCGTTCCAGGGAGTATTTCGCAGATCCGCAGACGGCAATTTAACTTTATTGACCGATGAGCTGAGCCGCCCGAACGGGATCGGACTTTCGCCGGATGAAAAGAAATTGTATGTGGCCAACTCGGATCCCCAAAAAGCGATCTGGATGGCCTACGACCTGACTGCGGACGGAAAAACCGAAAACGGCCGGGTATTTTATGATGCAACTGAAAAGGCAAAGACCGACCAGGGTTTGCCCGATGGCCTGAAGGTCCACAGCAAGGGATTTGTTTTCGCCACAGGACCTGGAGGAGTATGGATATTCGACCCGGCGGGCGCTCCGCTTGGGATCATAAGAACAACGGTTGCCACGGCAAATTGTGCATTCAATACAGATGAAAGCATATTGTATATCACAGCGGATATGTACCTGCTGAGAGTTAAACTGTAAATTATTTTCTACTGGTCTGACGAACCCTGCCAGATTATTTTATAGGTAAATAATAGCCCAGATTAATTTGTAATCCCCGGTAAATTCCCTAATTTATAAATGATTTTTATC
>DATDPY010000240.1:0-2674 GCA_035292565.1 Cyclobacteriaceae bacterium
CCATGATCGGGCCGAAAACAGGACAGTTCCTGATCGACATGGGAATCAGGTTCATCCGTACATTGCGGCTCATGCCCATGGAAATGATGCAGGCGGCCTTCGGAAAGAACGGGGTCATGCTCTGGAAACGGGCCAACGGCATCGACGAAACCCCTGTGATCCCCTACAGCGAAAGGAAATCCATTTCTACGGAAATGACATTCGACACCGATACCATCGACGTGAAAATGCTCAAGTCGGTGATCACGGCCATGGTGGAAAAAGTTGCCTACCAGCTCCGCCAGGACCAGAAGCTCACTTCCTGCATTGCGGTGAAGATCCGTTACAGTAACTTCGAGAACGTTTCCATGCAGCGCCAGCTTCCCTATACCTCCTCCGACAAGGTGTTGATCGATCATGCCCTGGAACTGTTCGAAAAACTTTATGCGAAGCGACTGCTCATCAGGCTCGTCGGAGTAAGGCTGAGCGGCCTGGTCCACGGCAGCTACCAGATCACCCTCTTCGACGATACCGTGGAAGACATCCGCCTGCACGAGGCCCTCGATCTTATGAAGAACAAGTACGGACCCAAGGCCGTGATCCGCGCCGTCACCCTCGATACCAGCAGCAGGATAAGGATTAATAATAATCTATTTAAGGGGTAGAGGGGGTGGGTGTGAGTGTGGGGGTGAGTGTGGGTGTGGGTGTGGGTGTGAGTGTGGACGGACTCGTCTAGAATATTATGCTGTAGATCCTGAAATCGAACATCGAAAATCGAACATCGAAAATCGAACATTTTTTCGTTAGACCAGCACTAGCAATTTATCCATCCCGATTCTATCTCGGATTTTGAAAAACTTTGAGCTTTCAGCCATGATAAGTAGTTTTGAATGATGATCGGGGTTTCTTATTCTAAATAATATGAAGAATTATAAACAATTTACAGCTATAATAGAGCATAAAGACGATGCCTACGTATCGCTGTGTCCTGAACTCGATATTGCCAGTCAAGGTACCCGTGTTGAAGAAGCGCGTGAAAACCTTAAGGAAGCCATTGAATTGTTTTTCGAAACTGCAGCACAAGAGGAAATTCAGGAACGACTTCATGATAACGCTTAAATCAATCATTCGTCAATCGCAATTGCCGGCGGATGTATTTGAACATTACAAATAATAGTAATCACAAAAATGTTATTACGTTTTTGCCATATTATTGCGTTCGTTTTCATTTCCTTCTTTGTGTATGCCCAGCCCGGCATCCGCATCGCCAAACTGAAATACAACGGCGGCGGCGACTGGTATGCCAATAAAACTGCCCTGCCCAATCTGATTAAATTCTGCAACACCAACCTCGATATGGGACTGGCCGCACAGGAGGACATCGTGGAAGTCGGAAGCCCCGATCTTTTTTTGTATCCCTATGTTTATATGACCGGACATGGGAATGTGGTATTCTCCCCGGAAGAGGCAACCAACCTGAGGAACTATCTAATCGGCGGAGGATTCCTTCACATCGATGATAATTTCGGATTGGATAATTTCATCCGTTCGGAATTAAAAAAAGTTTTCCCGGAACTCGAACTGGTCGAACTGCCTTTTACCCATCCCATCTATCACCAGAAATACGAACTTAATTCAGGTCTTCCCAAAATACATGAACACGACGGCAAAAGGGCCCAGGGTTTGGCGCTAATCTATGAGGGCCGTATTATTTGTTTTTATTCCTATGATTGCGACCTGGGAAATGGCTGGGAAGACCAGGTAATCTACAACGACCCGGAAGAAAAGCGACAGGAAGCACTAAAGGCCGGAGCGAATATTCTCGCCTTCGCATTCACTCAAGAATAATCCGGGTATTTTTAACAATTTTTTTTTACACCCACTGCCGCCAGGCAGATTCGTGAACATACATTATTTGTGCATTATTTCGTGCATTCGTGGCTAAAAATACATTTGAAGACATGTAATCCATCAGGTTGTATATCAGCATCTTACCATTTCTTTTCAAAAATAACTAAAGAATTAGTTTAAAAACTAAAACCTTAGTTATACATTTGTCGTGTACTATAATATGAAACTGAAGGAACTCACAAAAGCTGAAGAGCAGGTCATGCAGGTGCTCTGGAAAATCGGAAAGGGATTTGTCAAGGACGTCATTGAACAGCTCCCTGGCCCGAAACCGGCCTATAACACGGTATCCACCATCATCCGGATCCTTGAAAAGAAGGGATTTGTCGCATACAACGCATTCGGCAAAACACATGAGTATTATCCCCGTGTGGAAAAAGATGCCTACCGCCGGTTTTACCTCGAGAATTTCATGAACAATTATTTCGGCGGGTCTTTTCACAGGCTGGTTTCATTTTTCGCAAAGGAAAAGGATATCAGTCTGGAAGAAATGGAGGAAATGTTTAAGCTCATTGAAAAGGATTTACAGGAGAAAAAACCATGAATGAAGTCTTATCCTACTTCCTGGAGTCGGTAGTCTGCCTGGGGCTGTTCTGGCTCTTTTACAAATTGGCGATTGAGGAGGAAAACATGTTGAATTTCGGCAGGTTTTATCTTCTTTCCACTTCTGTATTTTCATTAGTATTCCCACTGATGAACGTACAGCTTCCATCTTACTTGTTTTCCGTTAACAAGGTCACGAATGAGTTTATCATTTACCTGACCAAGGTCAACGTTCAGGAAGCCC
>DATDPY010000241.1:0-3394 GCA_035292565.1 Cyclobacteriaceae bacterium
CAATTCCGGCAACCCTTCCACTCCACCTTCCAGAAGGAGATAGGTTCTCCGGTCGGAAATATTCCCTGCCTCGCTTGCCGCCAGCCCGCAGTAATCCAGAGGCAGGGCCAGGGGCTGGGCATGGAAGTGGCCCCCGCTGAACGTTTTGTCAGCGCTGAAGATTATCGGATTATCGGTTACCGAATTGATCTCGATTTCCGTTAATTCCTTGAGGTGGTGCCAGGCATTTCTCGATGCTCCATGCACCTGGGGCATGCACCGGATGGAATAGGGATCCTGCACCCTGCCGCAATGAGCGTGAGAGGCAACCATTTCGGAATTTTCCAGCAGAACGTGAAGCCTGTGCGCCACATGCTGCAGCCCGTTATAGGGGCGAAGCCGGTGAAGATCTTTGTCGAATGGTTTTGCCGAACCAAGCATGCCTTCGAGGCTCATGGCCCCGACGATATCGGCGGTGTCGAGGCAGTTTTGCAGAAGCTGTACAATCCTGACGGCATGGGCTGCAATGAATTGTGTCCCGTTGATGAGGGCCAGGCCTTCCTTAGGGCCAAGCTTAAGAGGGTGCAGGCCTTCGATTTGATAGACTTCGGCTGCATCTTTAAGTACTCCTAGGTGATATAGCCTGCCCAGTCCGATCAAAGGTAGGAACAGGTGGGCAAGGGGGGCAAGATCGCCCGATGCGCCAAGCGATCCCTTCGAAGGTACGTAAGGAATGAGATCCTTTTCCAATAACCACCGGATCCTTTCAAGCACATTGAATGAAACACCGGAATAACCATAGGAAAGCGACTGGATCTTCAGGATCAGCATATATTTCACGATATCGGGGCTCACGGGTTCCCCAACACCGACGCTGTGACTGCGGAGAAGGTTCTCCTGCAATTTCCCCGTTTCATCCTTTGATATGATAGTCTGGCAAAGAGGGCCAAAGCCGGTATTAATTCCATATACCGTAATGTTCCTGTCGATTATGGATTGAACGGCCTGCCATGAGGCATCGATTTTCTTCCTGGCATCAGGACCAAGTACACCTCTGGTATCTCCTCTTGCGATCCGGATCACCTTGCCGGCTGTCAATTGGTCTTCGCCGAAGAAAAATTCACGGATGCCCGCACTCATCTTGTTGTTAAAAATGACAGCGTGTAAGTTACTAATTTTAAAATCCCATCCCAATATGATGCTTGAACAAAATGAAAGCCTTCGGGGGTTGAGACTTCCCATCATTTAACGAGCTACCAAAATTCGACCGCCTCCGGGTCGGGACATTACGTTTATTAATGAGCCACAATAATGTATGCCCTCCGGGCATAGATCATTTCGTTGGTAAACCACTTGCTGGAAAAGGAATCAATTCCTATTCCCAATTCTTATTGGAATGTGATGTTCAAAGCGCGGAGGGCTTTCATTCCAGCAGCCCGTTAAAAAACTAAAAGATTTGATCTCGAAGGGATCGCACTAAAAACATCCATGATGACGCAACTTCTCCGGGATTGGAACATCCCTTCCTCTAACGAGCGGCCAAAATGCGACTCCCTCCGGGGTCGGGACATTACGTTTATTAATGAGCCACAATAATGCGTGTCCTCCGGGCATAGATCATTTCGTTGGTAAACCACTTGCTGGAAAAGGAATCAATTCCTGTCCCCAATTCTTATTGGAATGTGATGTTCAAAGCGCGGAGGGCTTTCATTCCAGTAACCCGTTAAAAGATGGAATGCGCCGACCGCGGAGGGGTCGCATTTTTCAATTGCATTTTAAAATCTTTTTAAATAAATTTAAGTGGTCGCAAAACTCAAACAACAATTCTTAACCCCGCACAACAATGCTTCGCAATTATTTCGCGGTCGCGTTCCGTAATCTTTTACGCAATAAGCTTACCGCCTTCATCAACATCGCAGGTCTGGCCGTCGCCATCGCCTGTGGACTCCTGATATTCCTGTTTATCCAGGATGAACTGAGCTATGACAGGTATAATTTAAAGGCAGCCAGGATATACCGCATGACCCGGGAATTCCTTTCGCCGGACGGAACCCCAAACCTCCACCTCGGCCATCTCGCCCCGCCTTTCGGGCCATTGCTCAAAAATGATTTCGCTGATTTTGAAGAAGTAGCCAGAACTTTGACAACCCGGATTCAGGTAACTATACGGGATAGCGCTGATCAGCAAAAAACCATCAATATAGAGAACGGATATCTGGCTGAACCTTCACTCTTTAATATTTTTACGGTCCGTATCACGCAAGGCAATCCCCTGAAGGGATTCGATGAGCCCTATAAAATCATCCTTTCCGAACAGACAGCCCTGAAATTATTTGGAAGCCAGAACCCTATCGGCAAACCATTACGGCTATTCAATGCGTATGAATCGGAAGTGACTGGGACATTCTGTGATTTCCCGGCGCAATCATTCTGGCATCCGAGCATGTTTATATCCTTTTCCACACTTAACGATTCCACCATTTACGGAAAGGAAGGACTGGAAAGGAATTGGGGAAATAACAGCTTCGGGACCTTTGTGCTGGTTAAGGAACCCTTTGATCCGCGCAATGCTGAAGCCCGGTTCCCGGATTTCCTCGACCGACATATGGGCACGGTCACGGCGGAGGAACAAGCGCCCATGCCATCTACATGGACCAGGCTTTACATGCAGAAAATGACAGACATTCACCAGCATTCACACCTCGATTCAGAGGAAGAGACTAACGGAAATATTACCAATATATATATGATGGGAGTGATCGGCATGCTGATCATCCTGATTGCCTGCTTTAATTTCATCAATCTTTCCACAGCCAGGGCAACTAAAAGAAGCAAGGAAGTCGGTATACGAAAAGTTTCCGGGGCTTTTAAAAACCAGCTCGTCGTACAGTTCCTGGCCGAATCGGTCCTGGTAGCATTTATTTCGTTAATCCTTGCCACAGGCATATCTTTTTTCGGACTCCCCTGGCTGGAGGAATTTACATCAAAATCGTTACCTGTATTTCAATTTTCCAACTGGCCTTTGTTTGCCGGACTGATCCTGTTTACGTTAATCATCGGGATCATTGCGGGGATTTACCCTGCATTTGTTATCTCAGGATTTAAACCTGTATCAGTTTTAAAAGGCCGGCGATCTGCCGGAAAAGCCGGTATCAGGAAGGTACTGGTAACTGCACAGTTTGCCATATCGGTTATGCTGATTATCGCTACTGCCATCACATACCAACAACTGAATTTTCTGAACAAAACGCAATTGGGCTACGATAAAAACCAGGTGATCACGCTTCCACTGTATGATGCGGTAGCCGGCAACTATGATGCTTTTTATAACGAAATGGTTGTCCAGGCATCGATTAAAAATGTTTCACGGTCAAGCCGTATTCCTACCGGAAGACTCCTCGATTCCATGGGAGGG
>DATDPY010000242.1:0-5466 GCA_035292565.1 Cyclobacteriaceae bacterium
TCGAGGCCATCCCCGGAGTAACTTTTGGATTCCAGCAACCTATTCAAATGCGTTTCAACGAATTGATTGCAGGCGTACGCCAGGACGTGGCTGTGAAGATTTTCGGAGAGGACCTTGATTTGCTGGCTGATCTCGCCGGCAGGGTTGGAATGATTGTTTCGGGAGTAGACGGCGCCAGAGATTTGTATATAGAACAGGTAATCGGATTGCCGCAAATCGTGGTTTCGATAAACCGGGATGAAGTTTCCAAATTTGGGTTAGACATAGAAACCATTAACCAGGCTGTGAATGCCGCATTTGCCGGATCAACTGCAGGCGTGGTTTATGAAGGCGAAAAACGTTTCGACCTGGTGGTGCGACTGAGTTCCGAAAACCGCCGAGGAATTGAAGACGTACGGAACCTGTTCATTACTTCCGCCACGGGAGAACAAGTTCCCCTTCAGCAGTTGGCTAGCGTTGAGTTTAAGGTTGGTCCGAACCAGATTCAAAGGGAAGATGCGAAGAGAAGGATCGTTATCGGATTTAACGTTCGTGGCCGCGATGTGACCAGTGTGGTGGAAGAAATTCAAAAAAAGGTTGAGCGGCAGGTTGATTTTCCGCCCGGCTATTACCCCACTTATGGCGGACAGTTTGAAAACCTGAAAGAAGCACAGGCTCGGTTATCGATAGCCGTTCCGATTGCGCTGGTCCTCATTTTCATATTGCTGTTCTTAACTTTTCAGTCGGTAAAAGATTCCATTCTCATCTTTACGGCCATTCCAATGGCTTCCATTGGCGGAGTGTTAGCCTTGATGCTGCGCGGAATGCCTTTCAGCATCTCTGCCGGAATCGGATTTATTGCCTTGTTCGGCGTGGCTGTGCTGAATGGCATTGTTTTGATCGCAGAATTCAATAGGCTTAGAAACGAAGGCATTAAAGATCTTTCTGAAATAGTGTTAAAAGGAACATCCATAAGGCTGCGTCCTGTGTTAATGACCGCATCGGTGGCATCTTTCGGCTTTCTGCCCATGGCATTGGCAACCAGCGCAGGGGCGGAGGTGCAGCGTCCATTAGCTACCGTGGTGATCGGCGGCCTGATCACTTCAACCCTTCTTACGCTGGTCGTTTTGCCCTGTCTTTATGTATACTTCGAAAAAATACATTTAAAGAAAAAAGGATTATGAGAATACATATGTTTGCAATAGCAGTTTGCTCGTGCCTTACGGCAAATGCACAACAAGTCGCCGTTAACTTGGAAGAAGCCATTGAACAGGCGCTTCAAAAAAACAAAATTGTGGAAGCGGCCGCCTTTGACGTTGCGTATCAGCAACAGATAAGACGGACGGCCACAGATGTAGGTAAAACAAGTGTGGTTTATATGAAGGGGCAGTATAACAGCTATGTGAAAGGGGATAACAACTTCACGATCACCCAAGACATTCCCTTCCCGACGGTGTTCACTTCACAGATTGCGCTGGGAAACTCCCTGGTATTAGGGAGTGAACTGAGAAAAACGGCCACCGAAAATGAATTGGCATTTCAGGTAAAGCAGGTTTACTATCAACTGGTATACCTTGCTTCAAGAGAAGAATTGTTGCTGCGGCAGGACAGCATCTACAATAATTTCGTAAAAGCCACGGAGCTGCGTTACAGGGCTGGCGAGACCCGGCTGCTGGAAAATACAACGGCTGAATCCCAACGCGACGAAGCGCGAAATCAATTGGCGCAAACCCAGGCCGATATCCTGGTTTATCAGAAATTACTTGAATCCCTGATGAACAGCGATCAGCCGGTAACTATAGTTATTCCGGAACTGACTGAACGCCGGCTCATCCTTGACCCGGATACTTCATCCATCTGGCAGAATCCTCAGCTTGCTTATATCAAGCAGCAAATTGCGATTGCTTCGGCTGAGAAAAAAGTTGCCGCTGCAAAGGTCATGCCAGACATCACTATAGGATATTTCAATCAAACGCTCATCGGTACCCCGGTTACGGAGAACGGCAGTCCCGCGACAATGAGCAACCGCTTCCAGGGGTTTCTGGCAGGCATTGCTATTCCCCTCTGGTTTGGTCCGGAGGCGGCGAAAGTGAATGTGGCTAATCTAAAGCTCCGGAGAACTCAGTCGGAATACGATTATAACCGCAGCCTGATGGAAGGACGATGGCGGCAAGCTGTTCAGGAATATTTAAAAAACAAAAACAGCGTGAACTACTATCGATCTTCTGCATTGCTTAATGCCGAATTGATGCTTAACCAGTCTGAGCTCGCATTCCGAAACGGAGAGATCAATTATACCGAATACTGGCTTGCGATTCAAAATTCAATCCGGATACGCGAAAATTATCTGCAAAGTCTTAACAACTTGAATCAATCGGTTGTTATGCTGGAATTTTTGGCTGGATTAAAGTAACGTCTAAATATAAAACCATCTAAAACATGAACTTCCCAATATATATCGTGATCATCATGCTCTTTTTGACAACTTCCTGTGGCGGCAATGATCAGTCTCAAACAGTGGCAGAGCATCATGAGGGTCCGGAAAATTCAGTTGAATTGACATCCATTCAGTATGAGACTGCAGGCATTGAAGTAGGGAGAACTGAGCAAAAACAGATCGGCGGAACGATTAAGGTAAATGGAATTCTGGATGTACCTCCCCAGCAGCTCGTCAGCGTCTCCATACCCCTTGGTGGATTTCTTAAGAACACCGGCCTGCTGCAAGGTTCACAAGTCAGGAAAGGCCAGGTGATCGCCACCATTGAAAATCCCGAATACATCAGGATCCAACAGGATTACCTCGAAGCTCACAGCAATCTTGAATTTGCAAAAGCGGATTACGAACGGCAGCAGGAATTAGCCAAAGAAAACGTGAATTCCCTGAAGACTTTACAACAATCGAAGAAAGACTATCAAACATGGCTGGGGAAAGTGAACGGATTAAAAACTACATTGAAAATGATCAATATCAACCTGTCTTTACTGGAGGAGGGCAACATTGTAAGCAGCACAAATTTCTATTCCCCCATTAATGGTTATGTCACGGAAGTAAATGTGAACATTGGGAAATATGTGAGCCCTACCGATGTGCTTTTCGAGATCGTTGACACACGCCACCTACATGCCGAGCTTACCGTGTTTGAAAAAGATGTTCTCAAACTGAAACTCGGCCAGAAAGTGCGATTTACTCTGGCCAATGAGACAAAAGAACGAACGGCTAAGGTTTATCTCATCGGTCGTGAGATCGGCTCTGACCGAAGCATTCGTATTCATTGTCATCTTGATAAGGAGGATATGGAACTGCTTCCGGGCATGTATTTAAAAGCAATCGTAGAAACCGGAGAAGCGTTGGTTGCGGCGTTGCCTGATGAAGCGATTGTTGACTTCCAGGGGAAAAAATACATCTTTATCCCCTCCGAAGAAAATGAAAAAAAACCGGATCAAAGCGAGCCTCATGAGATTGTGAAGAATACTCAACGCTACACGATGGTTGAAATTAATACAGGATTTAGCGATTTAGGCTATACCCAGGTAACGCTCCCTGATAGCATTGATGGAAATGCTGATATCGTCGTGAAGGGTGCATATTCATTGCTATCAAAAATGAAAAACAGTGAAGAAGAAGATTATGGTCATTAAATGGATTAGATTTCAATTTCCGATCAGGACACAGTTATTCAGTAGAACATCGAACAGAATCCCCGAGCATTCTCCCCTGATCGTGGCGATACTTCCCTTTTTAACGTCCATCTCCCCGATGTTTCGACCCTGGAACGAACAAATTACGCCGGAAGTGTAACCTGGGTCTTTCAGGATCACGTTCATTGTGCTGTCCGATCCAATCTCCACGCTTTCAACAGGGCCGGTTATTTCGATGACCTTGCTGATATACCTGACCGAAGCTGCGGCCTCATCCATTTCAAATTCCGATAAAATGGCCCGGGCGGTCATTACAAAATCCGGCCTTACTTTCGAAAGATCATCATGTGTTTTGAAGTACATGTATATTCCGTATGTTCCAACGCTAAGGCCCACAATAACAATGGCCCCGAGGAAGAAAAAAAGCTTTTGTTTTTTCATGGCAACGGATTTAAAGAACCGGTTATTGGGTCATGGGGTTGTATTTCATATTGACCGTTACATCCATTTCTTTGGCAATTTTATCCCTGACTACTGAAGGAATCTGGATATCATAATCTTCAGGTTTGATCTTGAAATTTGATTTTGCCACGATCCCGTCCTTAATTATTTCAATGGTTCCGGTCTGGCTGATTTTTTTGGATATGTTATGCAATGTCAGGTCTCCTTCTACCTGAGCTGTATATACCCCAGGCTTTGCGAAATCGATATCAGAAAGGTTGGTGATCCTGCCTTTGAATACGGACTTGGGGAATTTCTCGGATTCCACGTAGTTTTCATTAAAATGCTCCTCCATCAGGGCCCTTTCAAAATGAAAGGATTTCATTAATACCTGAAATACTATTTCGCCGGTTGAAACATCGAGTATGCTGGCTACCTGATTATTCCCCGCCTTGATTTCCTCCAGGGGCGTTTTCCCGTAAAACTCGATATAACCGTTTTTGGTGATGTGTTTCTGCGCGCTTATTGCAAACGGCAGTGCAATTAACAGAACCTGTAATAAAGTTTTTTTTATCATAACGCTGTTATTGGTTAATTACGAATACAAAAATTATTCCAATCCGGAGATATTACCCAGATACGACAAAATCCCCGGAATGGTGGCCTCGTAAAGTCCGGAATCCTGGGTGTGGTCAATGATGATAATCTTTTATGGTAAAAAACCTGGATATGTTGAACCCGAAATGGATATCGCCCTGCTCCACCCGGCCTGTTGTTTCCCCGATAAATCCCTTTTCGATCATCGACAATGAGTTTGTAAATATTAACTGGAATACATGCCCTCCTGTTTCGATATCAAATCCGACAGAAACAGGGTTATAAGTCACAGTTCGCAAACGGTCGGGAATTGGTTTTACCATATAATAATATTCTAAATTCAAACTTACCCTTGCAGAAAGCTTGATCCTGCCTCCCAGTCCCATGGCATAAAGATCGTTCGGATCGAGCTCTGTGGCAGTCATATTCCGGTGGACCAGGGAGGGAGTGACCTGGGCGGAAAAACTATTGGAAAATTTCCTGCCAATCATAACCTGGTAAACATAGGATAGCCTGGAAGAAAAATAATTTACCTGTTCGGTATTTTCCCACTTCTGGGTTTTAACCGCAATGGAAGACAAAAATGATACAGATACCGGCATTTTCATTGCTCCCGTAGATTGTCGAAGCGGGCTGAGTTTCAAAAACCCGTCGTAAGTTTTTTCGAAACTTCCCCGGCCTGTGCCTGCCATCAGCCAGTCGGTGATTCCATATTCAAGGCTGAAATGGATGGTTGACTGGACGAGTCCCCTGAGATTATATGATCCCGAATTCAGTCGGCCAAACCGATGACTGATCCGGAAATCGAGC
>DATDPY010000243.1:0-4836 GCA_035292565.1 Cyclobacteriaceae bacterium
TACCAATAAAACAAATATTAATGGTAAAAAATATTTCGATCGACAATATGCCCCTCGACGGGGGGACTTTATGCCTTGACTTTGTGAATACAGTCCATCACAGGAAAAAAACTCCACTGGAAGATTATTTTCATGAATTCGGGGATCTCCTGTATTGGGCGAAGAAGGTCGGGATCGTGGATCATGGGAGTTATCGGATAATGGCAATAGAATCCGCAAAAAGGAAAACTACCGCCAGGTTATTCTTTGTAAAGGCGATAGAACTCAGGGAGCTTGTTTTCAGGATATTTCTGAATATTGCGTCCCGACAACCTATAGATACCGGAGACCTGGAAGCTTTCAATAATTATGCGGCCGCATATTTTGCCTCTATCCGGCTAATCCGTAAAGGCAGCCGGGTTGTGGAAAACCTTGCACTTGATGCCGGCGATTTCAACAGCATCACCGTGCCTGTGCTGAAATCCGCATATGAACTTCTGATCTCGGATAAGCTGGAGCGGGTGAAAGAGTGCCCCAACTGCGGCTGGCTTTTCCTGGATTCCACAAAGAATGGCAAGAGAAGATGGTGCAGCATGAAAAGCTGCGGGAGCGGAGTTAAAGCTTTGGAATATTATTACCGTAAAAAAGAAGGCATTTATTAGCGAGTAACCAGTAACCAGAAACGAGTAACCTGTAACAATCCCGCTCATTCACATCATAACCCCTTTTCCCTAATGCCTATTTTATCACGCCTTTACCTGTCGCTGCCCAGTAGATGCCCCCGTAGATATGTTTCAGGAACCAGGGGTCGCGAAAATGAGCTTCCTTATGACCGAGGGCTGTGTAGAAAGATCTTCCTCCGTCGTATTCCTGGTACCAGGAAATAGGATGGAATTCCCCCATGCCGTTGTACTCGATATTCCCTGATTTTCGTTTGACCTGGTAGGTCGATTCATCCACGGTAAGTAATACATGCATGGAAGAGGTAAGGGCTTCCCCGAATTCATACCATTCGTCGGACCAAACCCAGTGATCGGGGAGATGCATTGTAGCAGGAAAATTCTTATCCGCCACTTTCATGATCCCTGTCTGGATCTCCGGGTGACCGGTAAAGGTCCTGCCTACCAGCTTCCGGTACCATTCATCACAATCGGCATTTGACGAAGCGACATGGATGCCGACGAACCCGCCTCCACGTTGTATAAACTTTTTGAAGCTTGCCAATTCAGCAGGGGCGAGCCGGCTGCCTTTGGCATTCAGGAAAATGATGACTGCATATTTATTAAGGTTTTCGTCATTAAAATCGCTTCCCTGTTGGGTCCAGGTCATCCTGAAATAGTGGATTTCCGCCAGGTTCTTAAGCTCAGTGATCGCAGTAGGCATAACAGCGTCGTGGTATAGGTCCGGAGCGGAAAATACCAGCACTTCGAATTGATGTCGCTGGGCATAGGCCGGCGAAAGTACCGTGAGGATCAGCAATAATTTGGTTAAAAAAATTTTCATTCTATGAAGTATTTAGTGTGAAATACGGACTGTTAATGATTAATAAAAATACTCATTTAGAAATGAATAGATAAAAAAACCGGCGGGCAAGCGAGGGGAGAGTTACCGGATAACCTTTTACCCGTAGATTTCTGCCTATTACCCGTTAACCTGCCCACCCGCCGGCCGTGTCCAACATAACCGGATTCAACCCGGTCATGGTTTTCGAAGTGCGATCGCAGGGAAGCACAAACCTGCGATCACATAGCATGGAAATATGAAGCCTTTTGCCCATTTTAAATCCTTTTGATCAGACAGCTTCAAAGATAGTTACCTCATCCCCGGTGATATCTTTTAGTCCAACTATAGCCTGACGGTCCATCCGTAACTTCATCGTTTCGGTCAGGTTTTGAAGGATCAGATTCAGCCGAGTCGCCTCTACTTTTACAATATCAATATATCGCAATGCCGTATCGGTGTCCTTTATACTCCCGTCGGCAAGGTAGGTTATCCCTAGAATGTTCGACAATGGCCCCTTCATTTCATTGGATATCTCAAGCATGAATTTTTCGAACCCGGGTTCCGGATTATTGTATTCCGGACCACCAGTTTCCTTATTCATTATTTTACCCGTCACTTGCATAATTTCTGGATATCATTCAATTCATTATACCATACCGCATTATGCTTGAGAAGGTTGCCTGGACGGGAGATTAATTCTATACCAGCGTGTATTAGTAATATAGATGGTTTGCAGGATAAACATCAGCATTTCCTGATTGATGGCAGGTCTGGGATAAATTATACTTTTTTGATGTAATCCAGGGCCTTTGAAATATCCTCGGCAATCATTTTCCTCTTTCTTTTTTCGATATTGAAGCTGTCTCCTGTCTGGGTATAGGAAGGGAAGAACCTTATATTTTCCAGGACATGTTCGAGGTGTCTGATTTTATTGTTAAAAAGTTTCAGGTTTGATCGGCGTAGCGCCACCAGGCGGCAGTCCCAATTAAACCCAATAACCCGGCAAGACCAAGGATTAAGTAACTAAAAGGCCCGGGATCCGACAGGCCGGGGCCGGCAATCCCGCTGAATAATGCCGGTATTGCCCAGGGAAAGTAAGGTGTGATCCCCGGTAATCCCATAAATATGAATTGGGTAGTTATCAATGAAAGAAGAACGAATGTGATGGCGAGCAGGTATCCCCGTCCCCGGCAGGTTACCCATGCCACCAGGGGATTTAACAGCGTGGTAAGTAAAGCGCTGCCAAAATATATTTTGAACCAATGAATTCCATTTCCGGGCGACCACCCGTCCAGTTCAATTAAACTCCCGGCAATAAGTCCGGTTATAAAAATTACAAAGGCCAGGATCACGCACCAGACGAAGATCACGATGAACTTTGCGAACACGATGGTAAGCCGCGAAACAGGGAGGGCCAGCAGATCCTTGATGACCCGGTCGCTGTATTCCCGGCCGAATACCCAGGCTGTTACGATCCCAAAGCCAAGCGTCCCCAGGGCCAGTATGATCTGTGTTAATAATCCGAAAAATGAAGACCAGTCGACACTTTCCACGAATGATGCCTTCGTGCTGAGGACTGCAGATTTCCCGGCCAGCTCAGGATATTTGGCAATCAGCATGAGGACGGCCATCATGAAAGAAATAAAGGCAAACACCAGGATTGATATCCAAAGGATTTTTGAACGAATCACTTTAAGGTATTCGATCCATAAAGCGGCTTTGAGAGATTTCATAAGGAATTACCTTTAATGCCGATAACCCGTAAAAAGTATGATTCGAGGTCTTCCACCTCAACCTTTACCATCGATGGAGGAAAGCCCGCTTCCACAAGCATTTTATTTACCAGGTCCGGATGTGAAATGGAATTCTTCCCGGATATTTTCAGGACCCCGTTACCTGCGTCTGTTACGGAATATCCTTCATTTATTAATTTCGATTTCGTTCCTTCCCTGTCGGTAACATCAACCAGCAAGCTGCGATGGAGAAAACCTTCCAGTTCCCCGGCATCCAGCTCCTGGACCATACGGCCTTCATGGATGATCCCGATGCGTGATGCAAACCTGGCCACTTCCCCGAGGATATGGCTGGATATTAAAATGGTTACACCATGGCTTGACGCCAGGTCCTTCAGGAATTCCCTGATCTCAACGATTCCGGCCGGATCGAGGCCGTTGGCCGGTTCATCCAGAATCAGGATTTCAGGATTATGTATAATTGCCTTCGCTAATCCGAGACGCTGGGCATTCCCAAGGGAAAGTTCCCTTGCATTCCGGTCACGGTATTGACCGATGCCCAGCCTGTCCATGACCTGATCAATGATTCCCCGGTCTGGCAGGAGGCGTAACCGGCGGATGATCTCCAGGTTCTCCGCAACGGTAAGATCGGGATAGGCGTAAGGTATTTCGACGAGGTAGCCGACGCGGTTCCAGGAGATGCTCCGGAGATTAAGAACGTTTTCGTTACCGATCATTGCCTGTCCTGAAGTCGGCCTGATCATTCCCAGAAGCATCCGGATGGTTGTTGTTTTACCTGCGCCGTTTAAACCCAGGAATCCATAAATTTCCCCCTTCCGCACTTTCAGGTCAATACCATCTACCGCATGTACTTTACCGAAATGTTTTGAAAGGTTTTGGGCTCTGATTATTTCATCCAAAGGGAAAAAATTTGAAAAACAAGATCCATGATATCAACATTCCTTAAGATACCTGTATACAACGCCTCAGTATCCCGCACAGAACTGTATCCCTAAATTATTTATTTTAAACCTATCTGCATCAGAAATGCGTGTCGATTCCCTGATATTATTTCGCCAAATAATTATATAAATTCAACAACTTAATCATACTACTGATCAATATGCCAGGGAAGAATGATTTTATTGAAATACTTTCAAATTTATCCGGGCATCATTGATATTATGAAAATTTATGTAAATTAAGCCCGAAAAGCATTTTTTGTACCTTACCCAAATAATAATAAGCGGATTTCCGGCCTGAAGAAAGTAAAAGATTAAACCTATAAACCATGAGAAACAGAAAATTCACCCTCGAGGAGAAGGACATACCAGAAAAATGGTACAATGTGATCGCCGACATGCCCAATAAGCCCCGGCCGCCTCTGAACCCGGCAACATTGAAACCGATCGGACCCGAGGCCCTTACCCCAATATTCCCAATGGAACTGATCAAGCAGGAAGTATCTGCCGAAAAATGGATAGAGATCCCCGATGAGGTGAGAAATATATATTCCATGTGGAGGCCGACGCCGCTTTACAGGGCTTATGGACTTGAGAAAGCGCTGGATACACCTGCTCATATATATTATAAATATGAAGGGGTGAGTCCTGCGGGGTCT
>DATDPY010000244.1:0-2888 GCA_035292565.1 Cyclobacteriaceae bacterium
GGGGCCTGCAGGCTGGCAGGAAGCATTTAGCAATGTATTGGATAATACAGCGGCGCTTACTCCCCCGATTCCGATTTTTTTTATAAATGACCGGCGGTTGGATTTTACTTTCATGGTGATTTTTGAAAAAAAGTAATTATACGCGGATACATAAAGTTTATCCCACAAGATATATAAGAACTATTATAAATAAAATACACGGCGATTGTTTTGTAACACAATAAGCCCGGTTCCGACAGCAATGCATCCGGAGATTTTACCGGCGTCTAATCTTCGGCCAGTTCTCTGAGCTGCCTGCTGAGTTCATCATAGGCGGCATATCCCCTTTTCAATATCTCCGTCCGAGGGCCTTTCTGAAGAACCAGGGAGGGGAATTGGTTCACGCCCCAGCTTCTTGCCAGACTAAAATCATCTTCCACAGATTTCCTGAAAGCCGGATCACCGAACCTGTCCATGAACGCAAATTTATTTATATCATGTTTTTCTGCGATCTCCAGATATACTTTAATATTGTTCAGAGCCTTTCCACCGTTAAAAAGCGCCTCTTGTATCAACCACGCCCAATCCAGGGAAAGATCTTTCCTGAATGATAGAAAGACTTTAAAAGCGATCGAAGGCGGAAGGGAATCGGAGATGGCTGTGCCTTCATCCAGCAGACGAATATATTTTGTGCCGAATTTAACACCCCCGATCCGTTCTACATCGGGAAGTCTTCTTTTAATATACACGGCTTTTTCAGATACCGGCATAACCTTATCTCCAATGGCCATGCCGCCGGAAATGATTGCAAAATCGAAAACAGGCGAGAATTCATCCATCAGCCTGAAAATAACGCTCTTAAAGGCATAACACCATCCACAAAGAGGGTCCCAGACATAAAAAATTTTCATGTTTGCCACTTTAACTCAAAAAGTATATCTTGAATATTATACAAAGATCCCCTGATTTATTCGAATAATCAGAAACTTGAAATATTATTCATGAAACCGTGTCTGGCGAAATTACTAATTTTCTTATCCCTGCTTACCTATGCCGGTTGTCAGCATTCAGACCGGGAAAGGTCGCCAGTTCCTTTTGCCGAAAAACTATCATTTGATCCATCTCTCGAACTTAAATTCAGGCCAAACATTGTGTGGCTGGTTTCCGAGGACCTGAGTCCGATGATTCCGGCTTTCGGCGATTCTACCATCAGCACGCCAAATCTCGACCGGCTGGCAAAAGAAGGCGTGAGATATACGAATGTTGCTTCCCCTTCCGGGGTTTGTGCTCCCAGCCGCCACGCGTTGGCTACCGGAATGTATCCCACGAGTACCGGAGGACATAATATGCGTGTCCAGTATGTAAAGTCTCATATGGACAAGCTCGGCTTAATCCTTTATGAGGTTGTCCTTCCGCCTGAAGTCAGAATGATGAGCCAGGTTTTGCGTGAGAGCGGGTATTACTGCACTAATAATGACAAGCAGGATTACCAGTTCAGGCCCCCGGCCACAGCATGGGATGATTCAAGTCTGAAAGCTCATTGGAGAAACCGGAAACCGGGACAGCCATTCTTCTCAGTTTTTAATTTTGATATAACCCATGAAAGCCATGTCTGGTCCCCGATCTCTAAAGTTGAAACCAGATACGATGATCCGAAGTTTCCTGCCATTGATCTGACAAAATATTCCGGTGGCGAAAAGATTAATCCTTTGGATTGGAAATTGAACGTCCCCGAATACCAGGAGGTTCCTGTCCCGCCATACCTGCCGGCAACAGATACCGTTAAAAAAGATATCCGCAGGGTCTACTCAAATATTATTGAAATGGACCGACAGGTCGGTAAGATCCTGGGCCAGCTCGAAAAGGACGGGCTTCTTGATAGTACAATCGTATTCTGGTATTCCGATAACGGCGGTCCGTTACCAAGACAGAAAAGATTGTTGTACGAATCGGGCATTCATATACCCTGCCTTATTCGGTTCCCCGGCATGGCAGGAGCAGGAGCCTATGATGACCAACTCATCAGTTTCGTGGATTTTGCTCCCACAGTCTTCTCCCTGGCAGGGATAAAGGCACCTGGCTATATACAGGGGCAGGCATTCCTTGGCCGTTATAAATCCGATGCGGAGCGGATGCACATTTTCGCAGCCGCCGACCGACTTGATACGGAAATCGATATGATCAGGGCAGTCAGAAATAAACGTTATAAATATTTAAAAAATTATTATCCCTCGAAGCCTTATTACCTGCCGGTTGTGTTTCGTGAACAAATGCCTACGATGCGGGAACTGTTGAGGATGAATGAATCCAACAGTCTTGATGAATACCAATCTCAATGGTTTCGGGAATCAAAACCGGATGAGGAACTTTATGACATTATCGCCGACCCGCATGAACTTCATAATATTGCGATTGACCCTGCGAATTCCGCTATCCTCCTGGAACTTAGGATGGCCTGTGAAACATGGATGAATGAGATCGGCGAACTGGGCCAGATACCTGAAAAAGAATTAATTGAATTATTCTGGCCTGGACGCCGGCAGCCTAAAACTGAAAATTTATCCTATCAAATCATTGATCAGGAAGTAAAGCTGCTTTGTAAAACCGAAGGGGCCAACATCGGCTACCAGGTCCTGCCGCTTGATGCTGAACCAGGCGGGGCCTGGGAAATTTATTCAAAATCAATAAAAATCAAGCCCTATACCGGGTTGCTGGCTGTTGCCCATCGCATCGGCTTCTCCCCAAGCGATACCCTGAAGATTGAATTCAGATAATACACTTTACTGATTTACTGTTTACTTGTTTACTGTTTAACAGATCCCCCGCCTCTCATAAACCTTAAAATACCATCATTAGCAGGAATACAACAACCCCTGCGATGATCCCATACATGAAAAACAGGTATGAAA
>DATDPY010000245.1:0-5800 GCA_035292565.1 Cyclobacteriaceae bacterium
GGATAAACAGGATTATCGTCTTTCCATTGACTATTATTCATCCATAGATCCTGATCAGATACCAGATCAATAACCGTAATGTTTAGAACCGTAAAATCATATTCGGGAGTAGGTACATTGTCGCTGTAATGCTCCTTAAAGAAGCTGGCGTAGGCGAAACGCCTCCCGTCAGCCGACCAGCCGAGTTCAAAATATCCGGTACCTTTCGGATCAATGATCTGTCCGCGACAGGGAAGACTCAGATGAAATGTCAGGAAAATAAGAAGTAAGTAGCCCATATATTTTTTCATGGTACACCTCCGTTATTATTTGGGGAAAATAATTCAAACAATTTTCATGAGTCGGATAACTTGGCTGGACTTTAATTCTATATCGCCTGCTGTGAACCGGGTCTATTTTTCTGTCATTTTAAATCCGGCTTTCAAGTGACATCCCACAATAAAGTATTCAGAATCCATTTCGGCTCCACCGTGTAGGCTCAGAATAATCGCTGCCCGTGACCGGTCGGGATTCAGGATATATCCATTCATCGTAACCCACGACCTGTAAGCCGGCATTTCATCACTTGCCACGGTTTTCTCACCAAGATTTCTTGAATTAACGCGAATCTCAAACTTGTTGGCATATCCACCCGGATTTTCACTTACCCGGATATCGACGGTCAGTAAATCATTGTCCGTCGTGATGGTATTACCGGGTTGCGTTCCGTCGAAGAGAACTGCGTTTGAAGACGCAGTTTCGATTCCAAATTTTCTTAACCATCCATTTAGGTTTGATCCTTTGTCGAACCGGAGCCAGGCCTGTTTGGCCGTTGAAGCATAGTCCGGATTTCCTGAAGATGATACATCGGCTGTATGAAATATCAGTGAATCTTTAACCAAATCGTGGATGATGATAGAGATGGATGAGATCCTCTCATCGGATATGGCACTCTCGTAATTATTAAACATCCCGTAAGCGAGACGCTTTCCGTCTTTCGACCACCCGATGGCAAAAAGGTAATTGTCGTTCCCGGGACCTTCGTAATGAAATCCCTGGGAGGAGCATGGCGCAATATAACCAGGGGCGACCAGTAAGGCCAGGAAAATATAAATCAGATTTTTCATTTGCTTAAAAAATTTATCTCAATCGGTAGAGTGAATATTAAGGGTCATTTGGGTATGAATTTGAATCCTGCCCTCAGGTGTCCGCCAACAACAAGATATTCCGATACCTCGGTATCAAATTCCGGATGGTTGAAACGTCCGTACTTATGAAGCAAAATGACGATCCTTGATTCGTCCGGGTTAATCACATATCCCCTGACATAAATCTGGCTGTAAGAGGGTGTCCATCCTTCGGAAATCTTTTTCTCGCCCAGATTTCTCGATTCGAGGAAGATTGAATACGGTTTTGCCGAAGACATCATCGTCGGGTCCATCGGCATTTCTGTTGTTTCTTCAGGTTCTTCAATGTCGATCCGGATTGAAATCTCATCATTTCTGATCAGGTACTGAATCGTATAGTACTGGAAATCTGCTTCCCCGGTAAAATTTGCACTGGCCGCAGGCACTTCAATGGCATAATTAATAAGTTCCGTATTAATACCGGCGGGGGTTTCCCGATTTAATAAGGGCCATGCCTGCGCTGCTGTCGACGGGTATTCATGATCAGAAGAAGGCCAGCTTTGATTGGCTTGCCAGATAATCTCATCCGTGACCAGGTCGATGATTTTTACTTCAATATTCGATATATCCTCCCCAATCTGGGGATTCCCGTAACTTTCAAAAAATCCATAAGCCAATCGTTTTCCATCCTGCGACCAGCCGATCGGGAAGAAAAATGCTTCATCAAACCCGGGGCCCTCGTACTGAAACCCCTGTGACATGCAGGTAAAGGACTCAATAAAGGAAAAAAGGATCAGGCCGGTCAATCGAAAAATTTTTTTCATATGCACCTTCTTATTTACAGAGACGTTGATTTAAACTAAAAATATTCAGGAAGAGGATTCTAAGAGGTCGCGATACATGAGTCATAGGTGTACAATAAAAATCTGACAACCTCAAAAAAGATCCGGGAAAAAGCCAACCCGGATAACCGCGTTTTTAAGAAATATAATAGATCAGGGGTCCAATTCCAATAACAATCTTTTAAATCTTAGCTGGCCGGGAATATATCGTTTGTTTCCGGAAAAATTTTCCTAAATTATGATATGATTTTGAACGATAATCATTCACCCTTCAATTTTTTGATTATGAAAAAAACTTGCATTTTATTCCTGTTGGCCATTCTGTTCACACCGGTATTTGCCCAGGATGCTAAGGAATTGAACACCGTCGGTTACCAGCTTTACAAAGAGGGGAAATATGAGGAGGCTATCGAATATTTCCGTAAATCTGCCGAAGCAGATCCTCAATATCCCTTTGCTCATTACAATTTTGCCTGCACTATGGCCATCCTCATCGGCAAGGATTTCTGCGTTTATATCGGGGAAGTCGATAACCTGTTCGATCATTTATACAGGGCCGTCGAACTCAGACCGGAATACAGGGAAAAAATGCAGATGGATCCTGACCTTAAATCGGTCAGCCACCTGTGTTATTTCAGGAATCTTACCATCGAGCCAACTGATAATTTCTGGATTGAACTTATTTCAGGAGCGGATTGGGTTGTGCCGGCAGAAGGGCAATACAATAAGATCGCGGGAATTAAATTTAACCTGGATAAATCGCTTAATTTCTGGTACCTGGATCTATCTTCCGATCCGGTACAAAGAATGGAGATCACCGGGACTTATGAAGATAATTCACAGGGTAGGTATACCATTACACTTGAGTCGGGGTACAACGGCGAGACTGTATTTCAGGGAGGTTTCAGTGAAGACCTTTCTATATATTTCAGCGGAATAAATTTCAGGTTTATCGATTACGACGCAACTCATTGTGGAATGTAATTCGGATACCCTGGACGGAACACGGGAATTGACGGAACCAGCGAGCGATTGCTGAAAATGAGCCTTTTTTTAATGATTCTCAGCGCCATATTGGATTAATAACTCAATAATTCTTTCAGCTTCCTCCCCGGCATATTCCTTATTTCTTTCTGCCAGCAGGAGGGGAGTGATGCCTTCATTATTCTGAATATTTGCATTTGCCCCATGTTCCAGCAGGTATATAACCGTTTCCACCCGGCTTCCCCTTACGGCACTTAATAATGCGGTTTCACCGTTTGACTCCGACACATTAATATCCTCGCCGTGCTCCAGGAGGACCTGTACAACATCGATATGCCCCCGGTAAGCCGCTTCGGTTATTAATGTATAATTATTCTTTGAGGGTTTTATCGGTATGCTGTGGTCCAGTAATAAATCGACGATGCTCGCTTGGCCCTTTTGACTGGCTTCAAGAAGCATTGTCTCTCCGTTCCAGGTGGCTTGGTATATATCATATCCCCGTTCAAGAACGAACTTAAGTCCTTCGAAATTTCCATAACTGACGAGTTGCCACGCTATCGGCCTTCCATCCTCAAACCTGGCATTGAAATCTGCTCCTCTTTTCAGGAGTAGTAATGTCACCTTCATGAATCCTTTTCTTGCGGCTATCTGCAAAGCTGTTTCCCCAAAAATATCCCGGATATGAATATCCGCTCCATGGTCGAGCAGCAGAGCAGCTGCCTCAGGCCATCCTTCCTCAGGCCCTGTATCTGCCCAGAAATTCCCACCCGGTCCGTTGCTCGATGCGCTGATCAGCGGGATATGATGTTTTTTATCTCCATTTGGATCAACTCCCTGATCAAGCAGGAATTTGATAAGCCCCAGCTCGCCCCAGTACGAAGCGCCTTCAAGAGCTACGGCGGCTTCTTCGCTGTCAGGTTTGAGGAATCCTTTTATGAATAGTTTCTTAAAAGATTTTATGTCTCCGTTTACTGCGAGTTTTCGAATGGCTTCCTTATCGCCCTTTTTGGCTGCCCGGAAAAGTTTATCAGTTTTCGCATTATCTTGTGCCGGGAAATAAAGGGACTGAGGCGGAAACAGGAACAGGAATATCACAATGAGATTCCGCATTTAATAATTTCAAATTTTACAAGAACAGATAAAAATGACTTCCTATGTATAGATTATTTTTGAACTGCGAGCATCTTTAGCAGCCGCTCTGCCCTCTTTCTTGTCGAATTCCTTGGACTTCCGGAAGCTTGTCTGATAAATTCAATTGCCGGTTTGCTTTTCTTTAATTCCGGCAGGAAAGGAATGAGGGCATCCAGGACTTTCCCGGTTGCAATTTCCCGGCACTCATTTGTTTTGAAAGAGTCCTTTCGAATCAAGAGTAGTTCTTTTAGGATCGTTTTTCTCTTTTCCGGCTTATTCCCGGCAATTAAACCGAGTGCAAAAACAGCATGATTGCAGGTGATCAGCTGGCCGCTGTGCAACAGGTTGACCAGGACGGGGATTTCTTTTTCTATTTTATGATCCCGGTCGACCGCTGAAATATAACCGATCATATCGATCCCGGTCCATTTCAGAATATTGTTTGGATTGTTCAGGAGCAGTTCAATTCGGTCTAATTGACTATAATATCTTGTCGGATCCTTTGCTCCGATTTTCAGGAGTTCCCTGACAAACCCATATTTGATCTTAGGATCCGCAGAGTATAGCTTATCAAGTTGAATAGTTGTTGATTTCATAACAAAAAAATTTAATTAAAAAATCCTTAATCCTCTAAAAGTGAGAATTTCAACAGACCGAATTCAAGTTAAGAAAAAATATCGGATTACTCTCAAATTCCTGGTCTTACCAGCCCTGCTCGTTTGACCAGGTTGACTGGTCTGATGTATCAGAGGTTCAGGCGTATGGGCCAGTAAAATGCTCCTGAATTTTGCCTTTATGGTCCAGGTTCCTTTTTTTTAAGATGGCGATAACCAGCCCGACCTGACCCAGGTGATAAATGTCGTGCTGGACGACTCCTTCCAGCAGATATTCAAGCGGATAACCAGGTTTATATTCTTTTTTCAGTTCATCGTCTTTCATATTATAAAGAAGTTCTACCAGCCGGTAACCGGTTTTTTCAAACCCGGCTTTTAAGGCAGTCCACCCCTTGAGCTTAAGGTCATCCGTTGGCAGGAAATTCAATTCTTCCCAGGTCCTGTCCCTGTAGCCTATATCGCCTTCGATAGAATGGATGAGTACATTCCGCCAGTAAATGCAATGCCAGATGATCTCGGCGATTGAATGAATCCCTTCCACAGGCTGGACAAATGCCGTTTCGTCACTGATATCATGCAGTTTATCAGTAAAGGATTCTCCCTGCCAGCTCCCGCCGAGATAAGTTTCCCTGAACTGCCGGATATAATCGTTCACTTTTGCTTTCGATACGTCGTGGCTTTGGTAATGAACTACATGTTCCTCAAATTCAAGCAGCATCCCCGTATCATCGGGATAATACCTGGCCTTTTCAAAATCGTTCCCTGCGAACGCCTTGAGGGATTCGAGGTTTTCCCATTCAGTCACCGTCCAGAAATGACAGTGATCCTTATCTTCTTTTTTCCAGACTTTTACAGACAGGTTTCCCGGCGTTTGCCGGTATTCATGCGTGCCCTGGTTGAGCAGGAATTCGAGGTACTTCGCTGAATTCGACAGCGTAGTTTTACCATGCCAGATCCGTGTAATCATATTTGCTGCGCCCGACGAAGCTTTAGCGGATTCGGGTTGATTTGTTAAATCATTTGGAAAGTTCGGCGAAAACATTATCTTTACCATCTAAACTGGATTTACCGGTAAAATTAATACTTTTACCAATAAAACAAATATTAATGGTAAAAAATATTT
>DATDPY010000246.1:0-10699 GCA_035292565.1 Cyclobacteriaceae bacterium
CGTGGCCAGTTTCGGGAAATGGATATTTTCACATAACACTGTGATTCCCTCTATCGCGGCTGTATCGGATTGAATAAAATATAGCCCCTTGCCCGGCAATGTAAAAGGCTTATGGATATCCAACGTGAACAGGGTGTCATAATCAAGGTTTTTATTCACGCTTCTGTCGATCAGGCGCATAGGAGGGTCGGCCGCATCAAATGCAGTCCTGTAACAATAAACAAATGCCCGTTCTGTACCCTGGTCCCACGAATGCAAATATAAACTGTCGCCTTCGTGAATAAAGAAGCGGACGAGAGGGGCGTCAATTTCTGCTGAATATAACAGGACGTTGGAATACGGGATTTGATTTTCGCCCGTTAACGGCACATCATATTGATAATGATATCCCGCCTCTTTATCCATAACGTGAAATACCAGGAGGCGCTCAGGCTGTGATCTTGGAACAGAAGCATAATAAATATATGTGTTCAGTGAATGGTAAAGACAGTTTTTTTCAGTATTCACGGGGTACGCGTCCCCGGGAGATTTATCTTCGTAACCATCGCGAAGTTCGTAGTAAAGTTCGGGTTCATTTTCAGCATGTGAAGCCTTAATGAAATCGAGCCGGAAATAGATATGTAAGGAATCTGCCGATCGGGCAACCTGGGAATCAAACCAGATCTCGCGATAGATGTCGTATTTGAATGCCTGGCTTTCATCGGAAAACGCTGGCTGTGCATTTGCTCCATGACTAAAACCAGAAATCACAGCAAGGGTAAGAAACAGGGGATTTAAGAATTTCATCCGGTTAATAAATGAAGAACGAAGCCATTGGTTAAAGATTATAAAATCTGGAGATATTTGCATTATCGATGCCCCAATATTACACCTGAACCATGAAAGTTTACAGCACAGAAATTACATCGGATAAAATCAGGTCGGATAATCCAATCCACCAGCGCCTCCTCATGCCGTATTACTTATGCCGGGAATATATACAGGGCGATCTTCTGGAGCTGGGCTGCGGGGAAGGACGGGGGATCGGAGTAATCAGGGAATATGTTAAATCCTACCTTGGAATCGATAAAATTGAAACGGTAATTCGGCAGCTGACCTCCAGGTTTCAGAACTGCGGCTTTAAACAAATGACTTTCCCGCCTCTGACCGGAATCGAAAATAACACCTTCGACTCTATTATATCGTTCCAGGTCATTGAACATATTAAAAAGGATGAGGATTTCCTCAGGGAAATCTTCAGAGTATTGAAACCGGGAGGGACAGCCATGCTGACAACACCCAACAGGAAGATGTCACTGACCCGGAATCCATGGCATATCAGGGAATACAGTCCCGATGAGCTTGCTGTACTTTGCAGGAAGATCACCCCAAATTTTTCAGTCAAGGGAATCGCCGGTAATGAAAAGGTTATGGAGTATTACACAGCAAATAAAAATTCAGTTAAGAAACTGACCAGATTTGACTTTCTAAACCTCCAGTATCGCTTGCCGGCATTCATGCTCAGGCTTCCTTATGAGATCCTGAACAGGGTAAACCGCAACCATTTGAGCAGCAGGAGCTACGGCCTGGCCGATGATATCCGGCATACGGATTACCGGGTCTCCGGTGATCCTGAAATTTCCCTGGATTTATTATGCATTATAAAAAAATAAAAAAAGCCGCGTACCTGCGGTTATTTCTTATCATCCACTTCTTCGTACTCCACGTCCGAGACATCTCCCTGGGAACCGGATGATGATTTTGAAGAATCAGTTTTCTGGCTTTCTTCAGGACCAGGTTTTTTCGTATCCTGCGCCTGACCAGCTGAAGCTCCGGAAGCCGCATAGATTTCCTGGGAAGCTGCCTGCCAGGCATTATTAAGTTCCTGCATGGCCGAATCAACCAGCGCCAGGTCACGGTTTTTATGGGCCTCTCTTAGCTTTTCCAGGGCGCCTTTGATTGCCGACCTGTTGTTTTCCGATATTTTATCCCCGTAATCCTTTAGTTGTTTTTCGGTCTGGAATATCAGGGAATCGGCTGCATTTATCTTTTCAGCTTTGTCTCTTTCGGACTTGTCGGTATCGGCGTTGGCCCTGGCCTCCGCCTTCATTTTATCAATTTCTTGTTCGGTCAGGCCGGATGAAGCCTCAATCCTGATTTTCTGTTCCCTGCCCGTGCCTTTGTCTTTGGCGGAAACATGCAGGATACCATTGGCATCGATATCGAATGTGACTTCGATCTGGGGGATTCCCCTTGGGGCCGGTGGTATCCCATCGAGATGGAACCGTCCAATCGTCCTGTTGTCTCTTGCCATCTGCCTTTCACCTTGCAAAACGTGGATTTCAACGGACGGCTGATTATCGGAGGCTGTTGAGAATATTTCCGATTTCTTTGTCGGAATCGTTGTGTTCGACTCGATCAGTTTTGTGAATACTCCGCCCAGGGTCTCGATCCCCAGGGAAAGCGGCGTAACATCGAGCAATAATACATCCTTTACTTCTCCCGTGAGCACACCTCCCTGGATTGCAGCGCCAACGGCTACTACTTCGTCGGGATTAACTCCTTTCGATGGTTTCTTATTGAAAAATTTCTCAACAACTTCCTGCACCTTGGGTATACGGGTGGATCCGCCCACCAGGATAACCTCGTCGATATCGGATATTTTAAATCCGGAATCTTCCATGGCCTTCTTACAAGGTTCGAGGGTCCGTTGGATCAGTTGATCTACAAGCTGTTCGAATTTTGATCGTGAAAGCGTACGGACCAGGTGTTTTGGGATTCCGTCGACCGGCATGATATAGGGCAGGTTTATTTCCGTGCTCGATGAGCTTGAAAGTTCGATCTTGGCTTTTTCTGCCGCATCCTTCAGCCTCTGCAGGGCCATTGGATCCTTGCGTAAATCAATTCCCTCGTCTTTTTTGAACTCATCGGCAAGCCAGTCGATAACACACTTATCAAAGTCATCGCCGCCAAGATGTACGTCTCCATTGGTTGATTTAACTTCAAAAACCCCATCGCCCAGTTCAAGGATGGAAATATCAAATGTTCCCCCACCCAGGTCAAACACGGCAATTTTTAGATCTTTGTTCTTCTTGTCCAGGCCGTAAGCAAGAGCGGCTGCCGTGGGTTCATTAATAATCCTTTTTACATCCAGCCCTGCGATCTGGCCGGCTTCTTTTGTTGCCTGGCGTTCTGCATCGTTAAAATAAGCAGGAACCGTTACGACTGCTTCGGTTATTGTTGTTCCCAGGTAATCCTCTGCCGTAGTCTTCATTTTTTGAAGCACCATAGCTGAAATTTCCTGCGGCGTATATAGTCTGTCACCAATGCGGACACGAACGGTATCATTATTTCCTTTTTCAACTTTATAGGAAATCATTTTGATCTCCGATGGCACGTCCTGGTATTTCTTTCCCATGAACCTCTTGATCGACATCACTGTATTCGTGGGATTGGTTATAGCCTGTCTCTTTGCCGGGTCTCCGACTTTCCGCTCGCCCACACCATTGTCGAGAAATGCAACGATCGACGGTGTAGTCCTTCTACCTTCGCTGTTGGGAATCACAACAGGCTCATTGCCTTCCATGACTGCCACGCAGGAATTCGTAGTACCCAAGTCAATTCCGATAATCTTTCCCATTTATCTGATTTTAAATTGATTTATTAATTCTTAATGATACCCGCAAGGGATATGCCAAGGGGCTATTTTTTTGAATTCGATGACAGATTGTCAGATAAAGTATTTTATTAATTCCGAAATCAATTCCGTCCCGAAATGGGACTTTTTGCCATCCGGGCTACCAGGGTCTGTATCCGATAGATATTTCCCTGATTGGCCCGGCTGAGCTGGGCCCTGAACAGGGGAGAAACCCCATAAATAACTGAATTTGGTCAGCTTTCATCGGATTGACCGGGGCATGTAAGAATTTATTGAATTTTAGTTTAATAAATTGGTTTTAATTATTTAATTTTATTTTTCGAATAAAAAACTGTATTATTTTAATAAGCCTTCATTTTTGCAATGCGCAAATTGTGGATTGATTCCCTGTTAGGAACAGTATTCATCTTTTTCCTGATTTGGCTGATTTATTCAGTATCGGCTCTGAGGATTTTCAACCTTTTCGATCCGATTGGGGAGGCATTATCCGATATGGAATTTACCGATGTGGTGTTTTCACGGCTCAGGGAAACGCCGAAGGCCGATACCAATGTAGTGCTGGTGAATATCGGAAATCTATCAAGGGGTGAGCTGGCCATTGAACTCAATGAAATCAGCAAACACAAACCAAAGGTGATCGGCATCGATAGCTTTTTCAGCCGGCCAAAGGAGGACACGCTGGGAGATATGATGCTGAGCGAAGCCATCAGGAATGCAGGGAATGTAGTGATGGTTAGCCAGCTTGTCAAATTAAACCAGGAAACCGGGAATTTCGATTCGGTCCGGTATTCACATCCCATGTTCTCCGGGGTCGCTGCAGATAATTCTTATGCAAACCTGGCCACCGACAACGAAGCGGTCACCCAGGAAGATTTCAAAGTGACCCGGAAATTCGCCCCGTCGAGATATATCAGCGGTGATATAAACAATCAAGAGCTTGCATTTTCCGTGAAACTTGCACAGCTCTATGACAGCGTGAAAACAGAGGAGTTTTTAAGCCGGAACCAGGCCATAGAAGCGATCAATTACAGGGGCGATATCAAAGCCACAGGATACGATAACAGGATCAAACAGCAATTTACCGCCCTCGACGTAGCGGACATTTTTACAGGGAATTACGTGCCGTCTGTATTTAAGGATAAAATCGTACTTATGGGTTTCCTGGGGCGGGATTTTTATGATACGAGCTGGGAGGATAAATTCTTTACCCCCATGAACGCAAAATATGCCGGAAAAGCCAACCCGGACATGTACGGCGTGGTCATTCATGCGAATATCATCGCCATGATTTTGAACAGAGATTACGTACGCACATTTCCGATCTGGATGGACGCGGCCATTGGCATTATCATTGTCTTTTTCAATATCATGTTTTTCACGGTGATTTACCGGAAATTATCAAAATGGTATGATGGAGTAACCAAGTTGTTCCAGCTTATCGAATTGATGATTCTCCTGGTTCTGATCATCATGTTTTTCCACTGGTTCAGCCTCAAATTAACGCTCACGTTTGCATTCTATGGCATAGCTCTTGCTGGTGACGGGCTGGAGGTGTTCTATAGTGTCGTCATGAACCTGTTTTCCCGCATGGGAAGGACACAGGTTTTTTCGCTGGAAGACCAATAATGAAATTTATTATCTTAATATTTTATACAATGAAAACAAAATTCGCAACTACCATCTGTACCCTCCTTTTAACAATCGGGCTGGCATTTGGACAGGATTATGCCTTTAAAGTTTTGGGCAACGAGGGTAGCAACAGCTCCAATCCCGGAGGACAATGGACGCCGCTGAAAACCGGGTCGATCATTAAAGACGGCGAAACGGTCAGGGTCGGATCAAATTCCTATCTTGGACTTCTTCACTCCAGCGGGAGGTCTATCGAACTGAAGGATGCCGGAGATTATCCCGCATCAGAACTGGTGAAAAAGGTCAGCACAGGCTCATCCTCCCTGGCAGGGAAATATGCCGATTTCGTGCTTAGCAAAATGGCGAGTTCCGGAAACGGGAATAATATGAGTGTTACGGGGGCTGTTGAAAGGGCAACCGATGATTCCTCGATCAAGGTAAACCTGCCAAGTTCCGTTGAACTATTCAATCCCGAAGCCATCATTACCTGGGGAGAAGTAGAAGGAAACCATGAATATAAGATCATCCTGAAAAACATGTTTGACGAGGTGATCATGGAATCTTCCACAACCGACCCTATGGTAAACCTGAATTTTGACGATCCGAAGCTTAAAGACCAGCGCCTCGTAATTTTCAGTGTAAGGCTTAAAGATGACGAATCTGTACAATCAGGCGAATACGGAATAAAGAAACTTTCAAAAGAAGAAGCCGAAACCATCAAGAATTCCTACGAATCGCTGAAGTCCGAAATTGGGGATGATTCCGCGCTCGACAAGATCATACTTGCCTCATTCTTTGAGGAAAATAACCTAATCATCGACGCTGCAACCAATTACGAAAATGCTATTAAGCTTTCACCTGACGTAGAGGATTTTAAAAATGCCTATAAGCAATTCCTCCAGAGGAACGGATTGGGGCAGAATTAACGTGAATCGATCATTGTATAAAAAGAGGGGTCTGGGTAACCCCTTTTTTTAATCCAGACCGATCATAACAAATGCTCCCCAATATATGGGATACCTGAATTCATTCCGTATCTCCTTTTTAGCCTCAACAAACGCCTGACGCTCATTTCCTGTTCTAAGCCAATTGTCGTAAAACGTCACCATGAGTTTTTGTGTGGCTTCGTCCGAAACCTTAAACAGGCTCATAATTAATGTCCTGGCTCCTGCTACAAGAAAGGCACGCTGAAGCCCGTAAACGCCTTCGCCTACCTCCACGTCGCCAAGCCCGGTTTCACAGGCGCTCAGGACCACCAGCTTCGTGTTGTCGAGGTTGAGGTTCATGGCTTCATAAGCCGTCAGGATCCCGCTCTCAAAATTATAGTTGAAGGTTGTGGAGGCAAGCAGGTCACCTGCCCCTGAAAGCAGCAAGCCCGTACGAAGGAGCGGATTCTCGAGAGCTTCGTAATCACTTATGGCAATTCCTTCCAGTTCGGATTTAATGGATTTTTCTGAAGTAAAGAAGCCATGTGTGGCTATGTGGAATATTTCGGGATTCGTGATCCCTTTCAGGTTAGTTTCGGTTGCGCTGTCGTACAGGTAATCCTTCGTTTTCCATCCATCGGTGACGAGGATTTTATTAAGTTCAACAATCTCAGCGGCAGTTCCCGGAAGATCGCTGATGACCGTACCCGGCTTTTCAGTAAAGCCCTGATTCCTTCCCGGTCCGGCCGCATAAAATTTAGGATTACCAACGAGTGTTGCTGTTCGGTCACGGCTTATGGTTGAGCCACTGGCTTTTCTTATGAAAAGATCCTTGGTATTGTTAACCAGGATTATGTTGGAATTATCCAGCACATATTTCCCGTCCGGTGTTGGTATGGCTTCGAGGTTTATCTGGTTGAAAACACCATCGGGTGACAGGTAAATTGTCGTTGACTTTCCCAGGGCTTTCTCGAAAGGCTGCCAGAAATGGGTATAGGATTGTTCATCGTTAATCCTGAACTTGATCGCGTTCCTGTAACCGGAGAACAGTTTTGTCTCCAGGTTCTTTCCGTTGGCAAGTGTAAAATATTGCGGGGCAGCAGAGCTGTTGGTGACATAAAGCCCCATATAAATGATGCTGTCGGTAAATACATGGCTGAAATACCTGAATCGTATAACTTCCACTGCCGCCTCTCCGGGCCCCAGGGCTGATTTTACATTTTCCCAGGTGATGCTTTTCTTTTCGAAGGCGCTCCCGAATCCCTCAGTCCGGACACTCAGGTCTTTTTCCAGGTTCTCAATTTCGGATTTCAGGTTGTCAGTATTGATCCCTTCTTCCTGCAATTCTTCCGCGCTCATCGACAGGGCATTGGTAAGCAGCTCGTTCTTATCTTTCCACAGGTAATAAAGCTGGTGGAGGGTGGTATCGGATGAAGATAATATTCTTTCCCTTACTTTGATGGAAGAGTTCAGCAGCAGGGCTTTCGTGGCAATTGCGATATTGTACTGGGTGGAGATCATTTCCGGGTACTGACTATTCAGCCGTATCGCCAGGGTGCTGTAATATTCAAAATCAGGCCTGATCGAGGCCCAGAATTTCGCTTTCCCCCTTTCTGAAAGCGATGGGAAATAATTCGTGATGAACTGCAGGTAAATGTCGAGGGCTCCCTGGATATCATTTTTGGCATTCCTCAGGTCGCCTTTCATATAACTCACCTTGCTAAGCTTGGACAGGGTTTTCACATATTTGGGATGGGTGTCCGAGAAAAACTTCTTATATAATTTTTGGGCTTCCTTGTAATTGGCTTCAGCTTTCGCAAAATCCCTCCGCATGTAATAAACATCCCCGATCAGGACGGATATGTCGGCTGTATTGATGTTATTCCTTTTGCCGGCTTTGAACTGCCAGATCGCCTTGGATTGTTCGAACAGGCCGAGTGACCGCTCGTAATTATTCCTCGCCAGGAATATGATACCCAGATTTTTCAGGTTTTCGGCAAACAGCGGATTTCCGCTTCCAAGCAATTTTATGATAATTGATTCAGATTCCAGAAAATGATTCTCGAGTTCCCGCAGGTCCTCTCCGTTGTAGAAACCGATTTCACCCATCAGGGAAAGGGTGTTGGCCACAACGATATTGTTGTCGGCAAATATTGATTTTTGAATTTCAAGCGCTCTGTTTGCATATTTATCACCCTCTTCAAAATCACCAAGAGCCAGGTGCAATTTCGTCTGCTGTACAAGACATTCGGCATATCGGGCAGATTTCTCTCCATAAACCCGCGAAGCGATCGCTGTTGCCCGTGAAATGGCTTTTTCCGCTTCCGGATAATCACCGGTGATTGTCAGGAGGTCGCCGGATCTCAGAAGAGGTTGAATAAGGAACCTGGATTCCCGGCCATAAAGATCTTCCTTGATTTCAATTGATCTTGTCAGCAGGTCGCCGGTGCTGGAGAATTTCCCAAGGCTCAGATATACCTCGGCAAGGGTTTCTATTCCCCGGAATGAATTATAATTGATGACCTTGGATTTCATCACCATTTTTTGGGAGCGTTTTATGGTGCTGATGGCATTATCATATTCGCCCTCTACCCGCAGCAACCTTGCCTCCGTTTCGAGCGAGGTAGCATAATAGGTCAACTCCGCATCCGCGGTCTCTTTTTTTAATATTTCATTTGCCGAGTTTATATAATTCCTCGCGCTTTTGAAGTCAGACGCTTCGATATACAGGTCGGCCAGTCCATTGATATCCACGCCGTATTCAATCGAATTCTCTCCATATTTCTTTTTGACGATCTCCACGGCTGTTTTCAGGTCTTCAACCGCTTCCTTTAACCGGTCGGATTCCTGGTGGACTTTGCTGGTAAACCTCAGGTATTGCGACATGGATGGGTGGTCGGGGGACAACTCTTTCAATACCGACTCGGTGAAACTGTTCTCATATATATCACGGGCCAATGCCAGGTTATCCGTGTAATTGATGTAATAATTCCCGGCAATAATCCTCGAGGCATGAAAATTCGGGGCATCACTCCCTAAACAAATTTCCCTGACCTTTAAATAGTTTGAAATATGCTCAACGGCATTATTGAATTCCTGTTGATTAGCATTGATATCCGCAAGAAATGAAAGTAATTCAGCCCTCCGGGGATTATCCGCAGGAAGGTAAGCCGCGTTAAGAATTGCATTTCCATAACGCTCCAGGGTAGTGTTGTTCCGGTTATCCTTGTTTAATTTGAGGTCAAGGAAATCGGTCTGCATCCTGTATATGCTGTTTTTGGAAAAATTCTTTTTCACAGCTGCATCGAACGCGTTGAATTCGTTTGTGGACCTTACATCCCGCTCGAAAAAGGCATAGGTAGCAATAAGCTTTTCATGGGCATCGTATATAAGGTAATGAGCCGGTTTCACCTTTACCTTTAAATTATCATATGCATCCTTATATAACTTGCGGCTATCCCTCCAATTGCCAAAAAGGTCTTCCACATCGCCTTTAAGGACCTGGTATTGGGCGTATTCCCTGCTGATTCTACCTTTGGCTTTCCTGATCCACGTATCTGCCACTAAAAATGCAGAATCGGATTTTGCGAAATAACCCTGCATTCCAAGACAATATCCCGCGAAAGAAAGGAAATAGGCATAATCCGACTGGCGTTGTTCCATCTCTACCTTTGAAAAACTGGCCTCACCTTCAGTTTTGGTTACCGGGTTAAACCGGGTTCCTTTTGACTCGAGGTTTTTCTTCATATCATCCTGCGAAGCAGAGCTCAGGGCAATGGCCTTCTTATAATAACCCATCCCGCCATCGATTTTAATTTTTACCAAATCGGCAAAAACCTTATGTCTGCCATTATTTTTACCTGACTGATTCAACAAGGCGATGGCATTGTTCCAGTGTCCCAGTGCTTTAGCATAGTTGCCATACCAGCAATAGAGACCAGCTACGCCAAGCAAGGTCATAGCATGTTCCTGGGGTGCGGCGGAATGGACCCTTTCGCTTAATGCTACAGCAAAATTCAGTTCGTTCTCATAAGTCTGCAGTTCCCCTGTCGCAATATTGATTTTAGCTTTGTTAAGGTAATAGGTGATCAGATATGCGTTTTCCTGCCCAAGTTTCTTGGCACTCTTTTTTCTGAGCTTTTCATTCAGTTTCGCGGCCTTTGGATAGCTCCCGATCAGGTACTGGGCATCGATTTTGTCGACATCCTTCTGCCATTTCTGGGAAAAGGCGGGCATGGCCATAAATAGCCAAATCAACGCAATCAGGGTAGTAAATCCCGGAATTCGCATAATTTTTTATTTAAAAGTACAAAATATTGGTTCCACAGTGCAAGATCGGATCTTATTTAATTTTACGGTTCGGTTTCCCGAACAGGATCGCAATGTTTTATGCATAGGCCTGGCAAAAAAAAGGGCGGGAGGTTTTTTTCTATTTCTTTTTTAGGGAACTTTGACTCCCTTTTTTAATTTAATCTCAGGGATTTAGCTTGATTGGGGCGGGTAAATG
>DATDPY010000247.1:0-9387 GCA_035292565.1 Cyclobacteriaceae bacterium
ATAAAAGAAAGATTAATGTAAGAAATTTAAAGGCTCTGATATGCTTGCTTTTCTACATAGAAGAGTCTCCATAAGGGTGGGCATGTGCGCTGGCTGGGACTCTGATGATCAGATCCCTTGGTATAAAAACATTTCGCACTCCTTTAAAGCCTCGTATATCTACACTCCACCTTCTGAGAAATCAATCATTACCGTCCCCTCCCTGAAACCCTTTGTCCGGATTGCCAAATAAATAATCCCCACGAGCATCCAGCACCCTCCGATGATAAAAGTTTTTAACGGGAGGTTTAGCCAGATGATGAGACAAATAATGAATCCAAGCGCCGGCGGCAGAAAATCCAGGAAGAAGTTTTTAATCGATTTGTTTTCAGCTTTAAAATAATACTCCCTGATCGCAGCAACATTGACTCCCATAAATGCCAGGAAGGCGCCGAAGTTGATCAGCCGGGCGCATTCCTGGTAATTCAGCGTCAGTGCGCCGATCAGTGCCAGTGCACCCACAAAGAGCACATTGTAACTGGGACCAGCATGCTTACGGTCGAGGTGGCCGAAAAATTTCGAAGGCAATACCTTGTCGCGGCCCATGCCGTAAAGAAGCCGTGCCGCGCCAAGCTGTCCTGTAATCCCTGAACCCACGCTGCCGATAAGCAGGATGATCGATAAAGAATTGTCCAGAACGATGCCCCCTACTCTTTTTGCCACTGCCATGATCGCGGTATCCAGGGCGTTGTTCCTGGCTGCCTCGTCGGTTAAACCGGTTGTAAATGAAGTCCAGTCGGGCCACGACAACTGGGCGAGATAAACCTGCGATCCGCTCCATATTCCTGTGATCAGGCAGGTAAAGACGGCGGCGAGCATAACATTTTTTCTCGGATTTTTTACTTCTTCGGATAAAGTCGTGAGCCCATCGAACCCGATATAGGTCAACGCCGCCAATGCCGTTGCGGATCCGATCGCCCCGATAGAAAAGGATTCGGCGTTATAAAATGGCTGTATAGAAAACAGTCCCCCGGCGCCATCCTCGAGAAATATGTATCGAACCGCCGCTCCCATGAAATAGAAAACCACCACGCTCATAACAATCATTAAGATCCAGTTGGTCCTCGAAGCAACCTTAATGCCGTTCAGGTTGAGGAAAGTAAAGCCGCTTACAAAAAACAAGATCCAGAAATAATACGGGATGAATGGCATGAGGTGATTGGCCGCAATGCTGGTGAAGATCACACAAAGGATCGGAACAAACATATAATCCATGAACATCGACCAGCCGGCAATAAATCCTGCATAGGGATGGATGCCTTTTCCGACGTAGGTATAGGCTGATCCGGCTGCCGGGTATCGGGTCGCCATGCGCCCGTAACTTATCGCCGTGAATATCATCGCGAACATGGCGATGAGAATGGTAGTTGCCGCATGCCCCTGTGAAATATTGTTCGCATGGCCAAATAGCGGCAACGCGGCAACCGGCTGGATCAGGATAATTCCGTAAATAATAAGGTCACCAAGCGATAATACCCGGCGGAGTTTAATCTCGCTTGCAGGTCCGGTATTGTTCATGGTTGATTAGGTTGGCGAATAAGAATATTGAAATGTTGAATGGTTTTATAGATTCTCGGTAAAACTCCAGCCGCCGGCATCGTGGTAGGCAGTAACCACATCACTGGGCCTCATCCAGATCACCTGGTCGCTTAAGTGCGTTTGGATTCTACCCACCACGGTTTTGAATGCTGCCCATCCCAGGCCTTTTTCAGGATTAACTCCCTGGTAGTGCATATACCACATACAATACGGATCATGAGCTTCAAGATGCCTTCGAATGATCCCCGACTTTCCGTCGTCTGAGATATAATAATCCGGGTTGACCCGCGCTGCTGAATTTTCCCAGATACCGAATTGGTCCATGGCATTCGGCATCATGTCGTACACCCCGTATTTTCCATCCGCGGCTTTCCGGAATACCCCGAAGTTGGTCTCGTCCGCATCATAAAATATGGGGATCACCCTGCCCCTGAATTTCCCTTCTTTAGCAAGGCGCAGGAGGGCGTCAAGCGCCGCATTACCGATATACAGCGGGCCCTCTTTTCTCAATTCGTCATACCTCTTCGTACAGGCTTCGCATCCGCAGCCCGGCCAGGTAAGTCCGGTATATTTTATCCCTGCCTTTTCACCTTCCGCCAGGATATTCGAGAAATACCTGTAATACTCTTCACTGGATACTGAAGCTTCATGAAGCCACAATCCTTCATGGATCCCGGTTTCCTTCATGGCGCCTGTAACAAAATCATATAATCCATGATGGGTCATAAGTTCAATATGCGAATCAATTCCTTTTTCATAGGACTTACGCACCTCTGCAAGAAAAAGATCCTGGTTTTCATCCGGATCCTGCGCCATCGATTTCCCGCTATAGCCAAGGATCACGCTTGATTCGCCCTTCACGCCATTCGACTCGCAGAATTCCAGGAATTCCTTATAAGCTTCCGCCTTCGCGATCCCCGGACTGGTATCATCCAGGTAAAAGGATAGGATTATTTTTCCTCCCGCATTTTTGCTCTTTATCCCGCACCCTGCCAAAGAGACTGATGCAATAGCAGCGGTTGCGGTTTTCATAAACCTCCGCCGCGAAAAGGTAAACCGGGAAAAGTTATTTATTTCCATTTTCAATTTTTATGAATTTGCTGTCCACATTCCACCCCTTTATTTGTATCACCACGTTGGAAATATTGGTTCCGGGCAGATAATCGATGGTGACTTCTTTCAAATCCCCCGGTTCAATACTTACATAATTATCTGAATAGAAAACCGGCAGGATCCTGGTATTCTTTTCTGAATCGACCATGGATATTCGAATGAAAAATGCAAGCGGATTATGCTGATCGTTGGCCAGCGTCACTTCGATCTTACCCTCTCCATTTTTTACAGCGCTGGCCTCAACTGTTCCCTTCTTCATATTCCGGATCATGGGATAATTACCGGAAGAGTCGGGAAGCCAATACAGGTTTTCACTGAGGACTTCGTTTTCGGATTTATATAATTTTAATGAGAGAAAGAGTCCATGCTCAGCTCTTCTGGAATTGACTCCCCTGCCGATAGACTGTACTTGCTTCACCGAAGCCGGAGATACATCGACGAGCTGCTGGTAAAATGGAAGAACCTTGCCGTCATGGTCATATCCTTTCACAACTGCCATCGCATTATTATAAGTCGCAAAAGTGTTGTTGGCGACCTGGATCATTCCGCTCACAGGATTAAACATGATATGCAGCGGCTCACTGCCATTGGTCAGGCCGTACAGGCAGGCATTGGGATCGAGATACCAGTCATACAACTGCCCTCGAAGAGCGGTCCATGGATTCTGGGTCTTCCAGATATTGAATCCGGTATACCATTCCCACATATGTGAGCTGAAACCCTCCACCAGCGCCCGGTATTGATCGTAGTTAATGATCTGGACAAGATCCGCGAATTCCATTACGCTTTCCGGGTCTTTGTATCTTTCAATAAAATTGCCGTAGCCTGAAAATTTGTGATACCTCCAGACTGGTTCGATATTCCTGGCGAATCTGGGTCCGGGTTCTTCGGATTTTGGCTGGTATTTTCCGGGAATGATCATGCTGGTATCCGGAATAAACCTTTTCAGGGATTCATAATCTCCGGTCCCCACGGACCCAAGCTCCGGATTAAACGGATAAGACTGTTCTTCCCAGAATACCCGATGCTCCTGAATACCGTAAGGTCCATCGCCGGTGCCACCCAGGAAATTATAGTACAGGTCGCCGGAAGTGGAACTCTCAATATATAAACGTGTGCCGTCGAGGTCCGTTTTCAGGGTATCGACGATGACTTCATTAATATCATTGGATGGGGTCACTTCATTCCCTCCGCACCAGATAGTAAGGGAGGGGTGGTTACGGATCATCTTCACCTGGTCAACCACGGACGCAATGAACAGCCCGTGATCATCGGGGTACCTCGAGCGGGTCCACTGGTCATCTTTTTTTCTCGGGTCCTGCCAGCGGCCGTTGCAATCGCCCGATGTCCAGAAATCCTGCCAGACCATGATCCCGTATTTATCGCAGGCTTCGTAAAATTCAGGTCTTTCGGTTATCGCACCTCCCCAGATCCTGATCATATTCAGGTTGGCATCACGATGAAAACGTACTTCTGCATCATATCTTTCCTTTGAAAACCGCAACATCGCATCTGAGATGATCCAGTTCCCGCCTTTAATGAAGATCCTCTGTCCATTGATCGTAAATTCTCTGCTCCGGGTGATGGCATTCCACGGATACGTGATTTCCCGTATACCGAAGCGTACTGTTTCTGCATCCGATACCAGGGATCCCTTTTCGAGGAATTCAAGCTTAAGATCATACAGGTCCTGTCTTCCGTATCCATTTGGCCACCAAAGCTTTGGGTTATCGAACGTTAAATCCGGGAATTGAATTAAAATATGATCACCTGCCTTGATTGAAACATTCATTTGGGAAATTTTTCCGTCGAGGCTGTATCGGAGAATACCGGTTACCAGGTCATCGGTCGGGTTATTCAACTCGGCACTAATCCTGATCACTGCAGCATCCTGGCGGGAATCATCAGGTTGGCGGATTCCATCAACCCTTGTAACGACATGGGGATTTTGGATATTCACCGGGCCTGTCCTTTCAATAAATACTTTATCCCATATGCCGGTATTCCGGTCCCTCACCGGCTGTATCCAATCCCAGCCGGCGACGTATTGATGAGTTACGCTCTTGCCGATCACCCCATCGCCGCCCTGTCCCCCATTCGGGTTCCCGGGAGGATCGGGGGGAAATACGATTACAGCCAGCCGGTTTTTTCCATCCTTCGCCAGAACATTCGTAATATTATAGATCTGCCTGAGGAACATTCCCTTATGCATGGTTTTATTCAGCTTCTTCCCGTTCAGGTAAACATCGCAACTGTAATTCACGCCTCTGAAATGCAGCCATACCTGTTCATTCTTGTCCGGGGCCTTTATATTGGCCAGGTCGTTCACAAACCAGTATGTGTAATAATCAATACCTTTATCAAAGATATCAGGGATCATTTCGTTATTCATGCCATAGTTTGGATCCGGTATCAGTTTGTTTTCCAGCATCGTTGCTAAAATCGTACCCGGAACTACCGCAGGCATCCAATTATTCGTTTGAAATCCTGGCTGTGAGATTTCTTCTCCTCCCTTGTCAACTTCGCTCATTTTTTTTGTCTTCCAGCCGGAATTGAGTTCAATGCGTTCCTGGGCCATTCCAGGTTCGATAAAGAACAGGGAAGAAAATATGAGGAAGACAAGATAATTTTTTATTTTTCTCATGATGCTTATTGAATATATCGGATAAAAAATAGGAACTGAAAATTCATTTCCCGGGTATTTCAAAGTTCCGGGCCGGAATGTTATAAAATTAATTAATATCCGGAAAGAAAAACCCGATCAATTATATATTAACCACCACGTATAAGATCCCTGCTCGCCTGACGGTTCAAAACCCTCAGATGCGTAAGTTAGTAGAAAATTAACATATCCTTTTAACCCTCTCCTCCTCATTAGGCGTCTGACGGTTATAACCGTCAGACGCCAAACGAGGATCGTTATTAAAATATTTTCTTTATTTTTTCAGGGTCTATCATCAGGTATGATTCTTCATAAAAATGCTTCTTCGAAATATCCAGTAATTTATGCGCCAATTTAATATCGCATAACGAATCCTTTCCCCCTTTTAAATATTCACGAAAGGAGGAGTATTCCCAATCTTCCAGTTTATGTACCAATCCTGCCATTACAGGATTTTGATGATGGTAATGGAAACAGGTTAAAGGATAATCTTCGTCTCCATTATCGAGTAATTTAGCTTTGGTTTTCTGACGGAATAACGAACCAGTTCTGCTTTCCTGTTTATTTATTGCTTGGGAATAAGAACTTAACAATTGCCTGAATCCTTCTGCCAGGTTTGTAACATAAAGTCCGCCTATTTTTTTTAGAATTATTGACAATTCAGATGTATAAAGGAGGAAGTGGAAATGATTCGGCATCAGACAATACGACAATACTTTTGCGTAAGGCAATACATATTTTCTGAATTTTTGCAGGAAAAACTCATAATTTTCTTTTTTATAGAAAATTTTCGTTCTGTTGTTTCCTTGATTATATAAATGATAAAGATGGTCATGAATGAGTTGCATAGCTAGCTGTTTTAAAGTTTCAGGTAAATACACCGTTAATACCCCGTCAGACGGTTATAACCGTCAGACGGGATATTAAGTAAATCCAATTTAACAAAAAAAATCCTTCGCCTCCAATCAGATGTCCAAATTTGACGTCCCATCAGTATTTTTCATCCGATAAAGCCTAATCAGCCATGTTTTTTACCAATATTTTATGTACTTTATTGCCTGAGGATGTTTCTCGTGAAACGATATCGGAATATTACAGTTTTGCTACTGTCAGCCGCCCTGGCGTTATGGCCAGGATGCAAAAAACATGGGGATGATAAAGCTGTCGAAGAAAAAACCACCTTAACGCCGGAGGAGAGATCAATAGTCCAGGAAATTCTTTCCGCTCGCACTCTTGGACTGGCATACCTCGAAGAAAACAATCTTGAAAAAGCCGAAGAGGAATTCCTGAAATTGATCCGGTTGGCCCCGGATGAGGCTCTGGGATATGCTAACCTTGGCATCGTTTATATGCGCATGGGGAAGTTTACCGTTGCAGAAGAGTATTTGAAAAAAGGGATTGACCTTGATCCCAATGACCCCGATATCCGCCTGAACCTGGCCAAAGTCTACCAGCTCACAGACCAGGAAAAACTCTCGAGGGAAGAAATGGAAAAAACCCTTGAGATCGATCCCGGACATGTGCAGACTCTTTACAGTCTCGCAGAAACCTACCAGAATCAATCCGATAAATATTCGCTTCAACAGTGGGAAAATTACCTGAAGAAAATTGCGGAAGCCGTCCCTGCCAATATCGTAGCCCGGCTCAATCTCATCGAAACACTTGCGAGGAATGGCAAATCCGACGAAGCTCTTAAAAATCTCGAAGTTATCGGCAAACTGTCGCCATCCTTCCCTGATGAAGCCCTTCAATATTATGACGCTTCCATAAAAAACCTCCGCAATTCTGATACGAAACAGGCCGTCATCTCGATCGGGATATTCCACAATTTTCTTAAGCTGACCAATAATTATCAGGCGGGAATCAGGGAGCTGAAAGGGTCAATATCTGCTTCGACGGTTGGCAACCCGATCATCACCTTCAGTGAATCCAATACAGGATATTTTACCGAAGGAGAATCCATCCTTGAATCCATCCAGTTCACCGATGTCTCTATGGCCGCCGGCCTCGTTTTTTATTCCGATTCCATGAGCAGGTTCCACCCTGATTCCGTTCCGCTGACTCATGTAGCCACTGGCGATATGGACCGCGATGGGGATCAGGATCTTTACTTTGGGACTTATGATCCGCGTAAGTCGGGGTATACAAACTTCCTGCTAAGGAATGATGTGGGAAGGTTTAAGGAAATTAACAGGGAAGCAGGTATCAGACAAAGAGGGCCGGAAGCATCTGCAGAGTTTGTCGATTATGATAACGACGGCTTCCTGGACCTTTATATTGTCAGCGAGGGGCCGAATACCCTGTATTTCAATGTCAGTGAAGGGAAGTTCGAGGATATTACGGCTAAATCCGGAGCGGAAGACAGGAACAAGGGGCGCAAGGCAATATTCTTTGACATGGACCATGAAGGCGACCTCGACTTTTTACTGGCTAATGCTTCCTCAGCTAAAATTTATCGCAACAACTCCGACGGAACATTCTCCGATGTTACTGCCGAAACCAATATTACCGGGAATGCCGGCATCCTCGATGCGGAAATCGGCGATTTTGACGATGATGGTGATATCGACCTGTTTGTTATTCAGGCCCCGGGCATGCCCAGGTTATATTCAAATGTCAGGCAGGGCAGGTTTATGGATGTCACAGAGAAAAGCGGACTGAATCCTGCCATAGATATTTCCCCCGAAAATTTAAACGATGCATTTTGCCAGGCCGCAGCTTCTGCAGATTATAATAACGATGGCTTCCAGGATATTTTTTTAACTACCGACGGCAAAACACCCTACCTCCTCTTTAAAAATGACGGGAACGGAGTTTTCATCATCGATAAAGCCTCTGATGAAGCATTCCGGGCTCTAGAAAATACCAGGGGATACGACGCCGTCTTCCTTGATTTTGATAACGATGGCTTCCAGGACATTCTTGCGGCCGGAATTTCACATACACCCGGGAAAAAAGCCGTGTTCCTCATGCATAATACCGCAGATGGCCGGTTCGAAAATGTATCGCACTTGTTGCCCGCTAACCTGGTATCGGGCAGGCAGCTTACCATTGCCGATTACAACGAGGATGGGGACATGGATATATTTATTACGGGAATATATGGCGGCCTTCGGCTTTTGAGGAATGACGGGGGAAATATCAATCATCATCTTAAGGTCCAGATTGTAGGGCTTCGCACGGGAAGCAGCAAAAATAATTATTTCGGCATCGGCTCGAAGGTCGAAGTCCGAGCAGGCGATCTGTACCAGATGAAAACCATTACTGCACCGTCGGTACATTTCGGAATGGGCGCCAGGGAAAAAGCCGATGTCGTCAGGATACTCTGGACGAACGGAGTATCCCAGAACATTTTTGCCCCCGGAAGCGACCAGGACCTTGTGGAGCAACAGGAACTTAAGGGATCCTGCCCTTTTCTTTATACCTGGAACGGCCGGGAGTTTGTCTTTCAAAAAGATATGATGTGGCGATCCGCCCTCGGAATGCCTATGGGGATCATGGGCGGAAATATGGCTTACGCATTCCCCAATGCCTCAGACGAATGCCTGAAAATCCCCGGCGACCAGCTTGCGGCTTCCAATGGCCAATACAAAATCAGGGTTACTTCCGAGCTCTGGGAAACAATTTACTTTGATAAGGCGGAGCTTATTGTGCTCGACCACCCCGATACCATTGATGTATTTGTCGATGAAAAATTTATATCGCCGCCATTTCCTGAATTACAAATATTCCAGGTGTCCGGAGAAAAAATACCTGCTGCGGTTACAAATGAAAACGGGATTGACCTGACGGACCTTGCCAGCAAAAAGGATGACAGGTATATTTCGGAATTCAGTCCCGGGAAATACCAGGGTATCGGCCAGATGCACGACCTCATTATTGACCCGGGAAATATCCGTGGGAATAACTGCCTGTACCTGATCATGAATGGATGGATATTCCCAACAGATGCCAGCATCAATTATGCCGTATCTCAAACCGGTAAATCATTATCCATCCCTCCCTATTTACAGGTGATGGATCGGGACGGCAAT
>DATDPY010000248.1:0-11871 GCA_035292565.1 Cyclobacteriaceae bacterium
TCGAAGAAGATATCCTCGGCCGGAATAAATTACTGGCAGAACGGAATCGCGGCTTCCTGGAAGCCAGGCGGGTGGCGGCGCTTAACCTGGTGAGTTCTCCGGGTTCAGGAAAGACCAGCCTTCTTGAAATGACGCTGAAGGTCCTGAAACAGAAATATCCGGTAACGGTTATCGAAGGCGATCAGCAAACCAGCATGGACGCAGAACGGATCCAGGCGACGGGCGTTAAGGTGGTCCAGATAAATACAGGCCAGGGTTGTCACCTCGATGCCGATATGGTGCATAAAGCCATTACAAAACTTCAGCCGGAACGGGATTCCTTTCTTTTTATTGAGAACGTCGGAAACCTGGTTTGTCCGGCGCTGTTTGATCTTGGAGAATCGAGGCGGGTGGTTATTATTTCGGTAACGGAAGGCATAGACAAACCGCTGAAATATCCGAATATGTTTGCAAGCTCCCAGCTCTGCATTATAAATAAAACAGACCTGTTACCTTACGTTGATTTTGACGTTACCCTGGCACGCGAGTATGCGCTTCGGATCAACCGCGATCTCGAATTCATCGAGATGTCCGCCAAAACAGGCGAAGGATTATCCAAATGGATCAGTTGGCTGGAGAATCTAATAAATTGAGAATTCTTTATCATGCTATGAATACACGAATATTGTTATGATTCCTGTTAAAATCGAATTCGTGCATTAGCGTAAATAAAAATCTGGGAAATGTTACAATCCCAGGAACTGCACTCCAATACCGGTGAGGAGAATGATGCCGCCAGCCAGGGCATTGCTGAATCGCTCTAAAAATCCCAGCCTGACCAGCTTTAGCCCATAAACCGAAGATATAACAATCCCCAGCATGGTCAAAATAGTGACTAAGGAGAATATGATGATCACCCCGATTAATCCCGGGATATTTCCTTGCGCTGCCGGGAATAATACGATTGGGATCAGGGGCTCGCAGGGCCCGAAAAGAAAAATAAGGAAGAGTATCCAGGGAGTCAGGCTTCCGGATTTCTTACTGGCATGAATATGGGAATGTTCCTCAATATGCATATGCGTATGACTGTGTACCGATCCGTCCGTATGCCGGTGCCAGTGTGTATGAGGTTTGTTTTTAATTGCTTTCCTGATCCCCCAGATCATGTAAACAAACCCGAAAGCAATCAACAGCCATCCGGCTATATCTGCCCTGTAACCTTCAAGAATATTGATCCGGGTCAGGCTCCAGCCAAGGGTAATGGCAAGGAATGACAACAATATCGAGCTTCCTACATGAGCAAGCCCACAGAGAATGGTAATGATCATTGTCCTTTTGATCGTCCACTGCCTGTCCCTGGATAAAATGATGAAGGGAATATAATGGTCAGGCCCCAGCAAAGTATGGACGAATCCCACAGATCCGGCAGTCAAAATCAAGATGAGCGTCTGGTAACCCATAAATTAGAAAATTCCCATTGTAAAATCACATGAATAAAAACCCCGCCTGCAGGCTGTCAAAATTATAATTTAAATCAGGTAGTGAAAATAAACATTCCGGAAATAAAAAGGCAGCCATTAAGCTGCCTTTCTGTATATTGTAATACAAATATCTAATTCTTACTGGTGATACGCATATGGTAAAACGACCTGTAAACGAACACAAAGGCTACCATAAGTAATACGAAACCAATATAAGGCGCGGTAGACCGGAAATTTTCAGAAATGGCGATTTCCATGGCGAGCAGTCCGAATAAGGTGGTGAATTTGATTATGGGATTCAAGGAAACCGAAGAAGTATCCTTGAACGGATCGCCAACGGTATCACCCACTATGGTTGCCGCGTGGAGTTCCGTTCCTTTTTCCTTAAGGTCAACCTCAACTACCTTTTTTGCATTATCCCAGCACCCGCCGCCGTTGGCCATAAAAACAGCCTGGAACAACCCGAAGATGGCAATGGAGATCAGGTAACTGATGAAGAGCGATACCGATGCGTTCGTTGTGGCTGGGGCCGAAAAGAAAGCGAATGCCAGGGCGAATGAAAAGATCGCGATGAAAATATTGAACATGCCTTTTTGAGCATATTGCGTACATATCTTCACAACTTCTTTCGACTTTTCCGTGGAAGCCTTCTGGTCGGCATTCGGGTCAAGATTTATGTTTTTCTTGATATACTCAACCGCCCGGTATGCGCCAGTGGTAACTGCCTGCATGGAGGCGCCCGTAAACCAGTAAATCACCGCCCCTCCCGCAATGAAGCCGAGAATGGTATATGGATTCAATACATTGAGGATGGCTTCAGGATCGATGCCGAGGACATTCTTGATGACCAGGATTACCGAGAATATCATGGTAGTGGCGCCGACCACGGCCGTACCGATCAGGACCGGTTTCGCCGTTGCCTTGAAAGTATTCCCGGCCCCGTCGTTGGCCTCGAGGTAATATTTCCCCTTTTCGAAATCGGGTTTGAATCCATAATCTTTCTCGATCTCGCTTGAAATATTCGGGATACTTTCTATCAGCGATAATTCATAAATCGACTGGGCATTGTCTGTAACCGGACCGTAACTGTCGACCGCAATGGTAACAGGGCCCATGCCCAGCATTCCAAAGGCAACCAGTCCGAAGGCGAAAATGGAAGAATAGATCATAAATTGATCGAGGCCGAAGGTACTCGCAAAATATGCGACGAACATCAGCAGCAAGAATACCATGCCGGTCCAGAACCCGCTGAAATTTCCCGCCACCAGGCCTGAAAGGATATTCAGTGATGCGCCGCCTTCCCGCGAAGCCCTGACCACTTCCTGTACATGACCTGATTTCGGACTTGTGAAAATTTTTGTGAATTCCGGGATCAGGGCCGCGCCCAGCGTTCCGCAGCTGATGATTATCGAAAGTGTAATCCAGAGATTATTGGGAAGGCTTCCGATCACAACCTTGCTGACAATAAATGTGACGATGATGGAAAGGATGGAAGTTACCCAGATCAAAGAAGTGAGCGGCTGCTCGAAATCGATATCTTCCTTGCCTGAATACCTCGCCCTGGTAATCAGGCCATTGATCCAGTAAGCTGAAACCGAAGTGATAATCATCAACACGCGCATTACGAATATCCAGGTGATCAATTCTGCCTGGTATTCCGGGAATACGCCCAGAGCGATAAAGGAAATCAACGCCACGCCGGTTACTCCGTAAGTTTCAAAACCATCTGCGGTCGGTCCTACGCTGTCGCCGGCATTGTCGCCTGTACAGTCGGCAATTACTCCGGGATTACGGGGATCGTCTTCCTTAATTTTGAAGACAACTTTCATGAGGTCGGAACCGATGTCGGCGATCTTTGTGAATATTCCGCCGGCAATACGAAGTGCGCTCGCTCCCAGCGATTCACCAATGGCAAATCCTATGAAGCTGGCGCCCGCAAGGTCCCTCGGCACGAATAAAAGAATGATCAGCATCATGATCAGTTCCACACAAATCAGGACCACCCCAATGCTCATTCCCGCCGATAAGGGTATGTTCAGGAGATCGAGAGGTTTCCGGCGAAGCGATGCAAATGCCATACGGCTGTTGGCAAGCGTGTTCATCCTGATCCCGAACCAGGCGACACCGTAGGAGCCCAAAATCCCCACCACAGTCCAGCCCAGGATCAACGTTACATCCCCGAATGCTTTATCCTGCAGGAACCCGAAATAAAAGGCCACGCAGACGGCTATGAATACAAAAAGCAGGATCAGGAACTTGCCCTGCTGAAGGAGATACGTTTTGCAGGTCTCAAATATGATCTGGGATACATCAAGCATTGATTTATGGGCTTTCAAACCGCTGACTTGCAGAAATTTCCAGAATCCGAAAGCAAGGCCCAGGCCGCAAACAATAAATCCCAACATCAGCCAATTATTCTGTGAAACAGTCAGGTCTGGGATTATCAAATCGGCTTCACTGGCAAAAACTGAGATCGGCAGCAAAATAGCCGCCAGCGCTGTAAGAAAAATTTTCTTCATAACGTGTATATAGGTTTAATAGATTGCCGTAAAAAGTCAATTTTAAATTAAAAAATCGGTATTTCTCAGATTTTCCAACCCGCCTCACTTACGGTAAGTCAGGATTTTTATGGATAAATATGGAATAACCGTATAAAAAACCGGATCCAAAAATAGGCCATTTTTAACAGCTTACCAAAATATTATATATATGTGAACTTTGAACTATAAATCATATTTTTCCGTAATTATCATTGATGGCAATAAATCCATTTTATGAACAAATTTTTACATTTTATCGCGGCCTTCCTTTTCTTAGGAATCTCTATTGATGCAAGCGGCCAGGACGAAATTCAGACTTTAACCAGCGGGCTTCGTCATTCAGGGGGCTATGGTGCCATTCTATTCAAGAGCGGCAGTTTTAAAAGTAAAGCTCTGATCCTTACAGGAGTTCGGGGTGTATGGGTAATTAACAGGGCATTCGGAATAGGCCTTGAAGCCAATTGCATTGCGCCGATAAATTCCTATGAAGGAATGGACCCGAATAACCTTGAAAAAGCATACCTGGTCGGAGGCTATGGCGGAATTTTCATTGAGCCGATCTTATGGTCAAATAAAGTCGTGCATATCACTTTCCCGGTCTCCGGAGGCTCCGGCTGGCTGGGATACATAAGCGACTGGCAGAATGATCACTATGATCCGACACGGAGCGACCTTTTTGATGATGACCTTTTCTGGTACCTCGAACCGGGGGCAGTCATTGAAGCGAACGTAACCAGATTCATGCGTTTGAATGCAGGTATCACCGGCCGATTTACCCAGAATATTGAGCTTATCAATACCAATCCATCTGAATTTGAAAGGATGAATTTTATCATCGGCCTTAAATTCGGCAAATTCTGAGAATAGCCACGAACCTGCCCGTATTGAAAAATTCATGCGTTAATTTGCATGAATGCCGGAGCTTAGAGAATATACACGGGAACAACTTGCGCTGAGGAACGGCCAGGATAAAGCAGAGATCTGGTGCGCTTTCCAGGGAATGATCTATGACCTTTCAGCCTCGCGACTGTGGAAATTCGGGAAGCATTATGAGCATTGGGCCGGACAGGACCTTACCGATGAATTACCGGATGCTCCACATACCAGCCAGGTGTTCACAAAGTTCCGGATTATTGGTAAATTAAAGGTATAATATTCCCCGGATGCATGATATCGAGCCTTATGAAAACTGGCTGTTGTATTACGACTCTTCACGGGACGAAAGATCTCCTTTTTACGGAAAACAATACAAGTTCGACCAGTACTCCGATGCCATATACAATTACTATATTGACCCGGCATGGGATTACATCGGCTCGGAAACGCTCTACATAAAGATCCTTTATACTTCTTACGAGCTTCATTTTACGATCATCGAGTTCATTGGCGAGTGGAACGACGCGATCAGCAATGATGTCATGTACCTGAAGCGGCATGTGGTCGACCACCTTACTTCCTGCGGGATTACGAAATTTATCCTGATCGGGGATAATGTTTTTAACTTTCATGGGTCCGACGATTGCTATTATGAAGAGTGGTTTGAAGATGTGGAAGACGGCTGGATTGTAGCTATAAATTTCAGGGACTTCATACACCATGAATGGGAGAAATATAAACTGGACTGTTTTATCAATTACGGAGGAAATCTTGAAATTGAAAACTGGAGAACATTTCAGCCGGTTATCCTTTTTAGAAGAGTCGAAGAACTCGTGAGCCGCAGAATTTCATTGCAATAATGCATGTTGACCAAAAAACGGAACCAATCAAGAATCCGCAGAATGACCCGTAATAATTGCGAATAAATTAACAAAGAATCAGTATTTTATAATACTTTTGAAAGATTGTATAGATATAAATATGCATGACCGGGTCACATCTTATCAGGAAGAGGCTGAAATGAAATTAGGCGCGCTTCAAAGAGAGATCAGTAAATATGATTCCCTCATTATCGCCTATTCCGGGGGATTGGATAGTTCTTTATTGCTCAAAGCCGCCACCATGGTTCTTGGTGAAAAATCGATGGCGGTTATATCCGATTCTCCTTCCATACCCAGGAGTGAGTTAAACTTGGCTTTGCAGTTCGCCACGGACATCAAAGCTCGGATCCGGATCATCAAAACGGATGAAGTAGATAACAAAAACTATGCAGCAAACCCTGCCAACCGGTGTTACTTTTGCAAGACTGAATTATACGAAGTTCTTCAAAGAGTGGCCGAAGAAGAAGGTATGCGGTATATCGCCAACGGCACAAATCTGGATGATCTTGGCGACTACCGTCCCGGGCTCAGGGCGGCAGATGAACATACGGTGGTCAGCCCGCTTAAGGATGCCGGTTTAACAAAGAACGATATCCGGATGATCGCTAAACACCTGAATCTGAATGTTTGGGACAAACCGGCCAGTCCCTGCCTGGCATCGAGGATTCCATACGGCAGCGAAGTGACCAGGGAAAAGTTGACGCAGGTGGAACAAGCCGAAGAGTATATAAAAAATTTAGGTATACGCGAACTTCGCGTCAGGCATTTTGGCCCAAAGGCCGTAATCGAGGTTAATCCCCTCGACAAACGAATCATCGAATTTCATCTAAGCAATATACATACTCGTTTTACTCAGCTTGGATTTTTAACCATCGAAATCAAGGAGTTTCAGAGCGGTTCGCTTAACAAATTGATCAATATCGATGCAAAAGGATAATCTTCGGGCGCTTTTAAACAGTGTTCAGAATCAGGAATTAAGTATAGAAGATGCTCTCGCCCGACTTGAAAATCTTCCGTTTGAAGACCTCGGCTACGCCAATTTAGATCATCACCGATCCCTTCGCAAGGGTTTTCCGGAGGTGGTGTTTTGCCAGAATAAAACAACTGAACAGGTAAAGAATATCATAGGTCGACTGGCTGAACACGATAATGTTTTAGCCACCAGGGCAAATCAGGAAATGTTTGAGGCTGTAAAAAAAATCCTTCCGCATGCTCAATACAATGAACTTGGCCGTACCATCACCGTAGTACAGGAGGAAAGCAAAAAGAAAATAGATCAAAGTAAGCTGATCCTCGTTATCAGCGCCGGCACCTCCGATATTCCGGTTGCCGAGGAAGCGATTGAAACGGCAATGTTCATGGGAAATTATGTAAAAAGTCTTTATGATGTGGGTGTTGCTGGTATTCACCGGTTGTTGAATAACAAGGCTAAAATCGACGAAGCCAACGTCCTCATTGTCGTAGCCGGCATGGATGGCGCATTGCCCTCGGTGGTAGGGGGCCTGGTGGCGAAACCGCTTATCGCCGTGCCCACATCAGTCGGTTATGGAGCCAGCTACCTTGGCGTCGGCCCTTTGTTGACCATGTTGAACTCCTGTTCGCCAGGTGTTGCAGTCGTAAATATTGATAATGGATTTGGGGCGGGGTATTTTGCTTCGCTGATCAATAAATAGAAATTATGCGGGCGGCCTACTTTGACTGCTTTTCCGGTATCAGCGGCGACATGATCATCGGGTCACTGCTTGATGCGGGTCTTGATTTTTCCGAACTTGAAAAAGAAATCGGTAAACTGGGCCTTGGTACGGTTCGTCTTAAAGCCGCCAAAACTGTCAAGCGTAACATAGCATCCACAAAATTCGATGTTATTTTCGAAGATCAGAAACGACACCGTCACCTGAAGGATTTGAATGCCATGGTTGAAAATTCCGGCATCGATGAAGAAATCAGAGATAAAGCCAAATCAGTTTTTTTGAAGATAGCTCTGGCAGAATCCAAAATTCACAACATGCCCCTTGATCAAGTTCACTTTCACGAAATCGGGGCTGTTGACACCATAGTGGATGTAGTGGGATCGATAATGGGATTTAAAAAACTTGGAATTGAAAAAGTCTTCAGCTCACGGCTTAATGTTGGCTCCGGATTTGTGACTTTTTCGCACGGCACATTTCCAGTGCCGGCTCCCGCCACCGCGGAGATCCTGAAAAATATACCCACTTATTCTACAGGTTCTGTGGGCGAACTCGTCACGCCTACGGGTGCCGCCCTGATCGCCACCCTGGCCCACGAATTCGGCGATATGCCGCCTATTAAAGTACAGGATATCGGATATGGGGCCGGGACAAAAGATTTCGACCATCCGAATGTGCTCCGGGTTTATATCGGGGAGGTAACTGAGGCAACGACATTTAATGAAGTGTTCGTGATTGAAACGAATATCGACGACATGAATCCCCAGTGGTACGACTCTATCATGGACCGGCTTTATGGAAATGGCGCCCTTGAAGTTTTCCTGACTAACATCCAGATGAAGAAAAACAGGCCCGGGATCAAACTGACCCTGCTCTCTGATATCGAAAATAAAGAGCGGCTGATCAAAATAATCCTGACTGAAACTACTTCGATTGGTGTCCGGGTTCGGCGGGAAACCCGTGAGATCCTCAAGCGTGAAATCAAAACCTTCAACACACCCTACGGCCCGGTAAAGGCCAAAATTTCCTACTATGAAGGAGAAGCCATCAATACAAAGATAGAGTATGACGATCTGAAAAGAATCGCGGGCGAAACCGGGCGGCCGATTAAAAAGATTTCAGGTGAAATTACAGACCATTTACGCGAATCGGGTAATAAAAATAACGATCTTCTGATTCCGGGGTAATTATGGCAATAATTGTATATCAACTCTTTTAAATTCTCCTGATATCCGATAACTCAGGGATAAGATATTCTCTTCCGGTCCTAACATCCCTGCACAAGGCACGCGTTCTTTTATGTGCGACTTTTTTGTACACCCTTCCCTCGAAAATGAATCTTTCCCCCGGTTTGATCGATTCAAGATAGATTACTCCTGAGTGATTCCGCCGGTTGTACTTCATCAGGGAACGGGTAAGATCGAGATCCGTGTCGGATGATGCCCTGGGGTTTTCCATGTGCTGTCTGAGTTTTTGAAGGATATCGGGAGGGAAATGTTGCTCATTCATTACAGGTCCCATGATACTCCTGAATATCCCTTTCCAGAGTTTGCCATGGGGCGCTACCCTCATCCCGTTTGCGATAATATTCCTCTGGTGTGCAACTTCATGGATAAAGGTGATGAGAAATAAATAAGGATTCAGGCTGCCGTTGACGGTGATCATATGAGCCTTTTCCCTGGAATTGTACTGATAATCACCATGCTTGGCCTTCCTGGTCCGTGTGACCTTGAAATGAAAAGGATGGGTAGACCATAGCTGGTATGCATAATCTACTGAATTCCCTTGTACATATTTTGAAATTACGGACCGGAATATTTCTGCCTTCGGGTGCATATCTCTTATTTTGTCCGGAATATCAGCTTTACCGGCGCTCCGGCCAGGCTGAAATTTTCCCTCAGCTTATTCTCGAGGTATCGCTGGTAAGAAGTGTTGATATATTGGGGAAGATTGCAGAAAAAAGCAATGGTCGGCGTCCGGGTGGGGAGTTGGGTGATATATTTTATCTTGATATACTTTCCTTTAATGGCGGGGGGAGGGTAATCCTTGATTACGCCAAGCATCACATCGTTCAATTCGGAGGTGGGGATCCGGCGATGCAGGTTCTCATAAACTTCCATGGCTTTTTCAACAGCCTGGAATATCCTTTGCTTTTGAAGAACCGAAATAAAAAGTATGGGGATAAAATCCAGGGGCCCCAGTTTCTCGTTGATTTCCTTTTTTAATGTATCGGCAGTTTTCGTGTCTTTTTGAACCAGGTCCCACTTATTCACCAGGGTCACGATCCCTTTCTTATACCGGTGGGCAAGGGTGATCAGGTTCATGTCCTGCGATTCGAATCCCTGCGTTGCGTCCACCATCACCAGTACTACATCGCTGTCTTGCAGGGCTTTGATCGACCTCATCACGCTGTAAAATTCGATATCCTCTTTTACCTTGGCCCGCTTCCTGACCCCTGCCGTGTCGACCAGCATGAAATCCTTCCCAAAAAGATTGTACCTCGTATTGATCGAGTCGCGCGTTGTGCCGGCAATTTCTGTTACAATGGAACGTTCCTCGCCAAGCAAGGCATTCAGCAGGGAAGATTTCCCGACATTGGGCTTCCCGATAATTGCAATTCCCGGCAAATCACCTGCTGATTCGCCGCTATCTTCCGCTATGTAATGGGCGGTCAGGTCATCCAGGATCTCTCCTGTGCCGGAGCCGCTGACGGATGAAACCGGGAACACAAGGTCAAAGCCGAGCGAATAAAATTCGCCGGATGCATGGATGAGCGTGGAACTATCGGCCTTATTAACGACCACGTACACAGGTTTATTGGCCTTCCTGATCACGTTCGCAAATTCCTTGTCCTGGTCGGTTATGCCTTCCCGGGCATCGACCATAAAAAAAATTACGGAGGCTTCCCTGATAGCAACCTCCACCTGCACACAGATTTCCTTTTCGAAGATATCATCGGAGTCCTTCACGTAACCGCCGGTATCGATTACCGTGAAGTGCTTCCCGTTCCATTCCGAATATCCATAGTGGCGGTCGCGCGTTACGCCGCTTTTATCATCCATGATGGCCTGCTTTTTCTCGACAAGCCTGTTGAAAAGCGTTGACTTGCCTACATTCGGTCTCCCGACAATTGCCACAATATCGGCCATTCTTTTCCTTATTAATTGGGAAGCAAAGGTATGAAATCCGTACTACTTCAGTTGCCGGTAAATCGTTAAGGCTTATTCGTATTTAGATAACTGCTCGGGGATTATTCATATTTAAATCATCAAAATTGATTATATGGGCCAGTTCAACTTTCACCCCGTCGGACGGCTATAACCGTCCGACGGGGTGGAGCGTTATGGGAAAAATTTACTAATCATTTTAATTATTAAAAATTATTCCTATAATTGCCATAGGCTAACTATGTTTTAAAAATGAGATTATCTACTAAAACACTTTACGGCACAAGGCTGATGTTTGAATTGGCCCTGACAAACAAGAAAGGGGTAATCCGGTTAAGTGAAATAGTCCGCAACCAGGGCTTATCTGAGAAGTATTCGGAACAGATCATAAGCCAGTTGAAAGCCGCAGGATTGGTAATCGCTCAGCGGGGAGCTGAAGGGGGTTATATGCTTGCGAAGCCTGCTGCTTCCATCACCATGAAAGATATTGTACAGACCCTGGAAGGTTCCCTTATGCTGTTGAGCACAGACGAAGAATCCGAGGAAAATGAGAGCAGTATTTTTATTACCAGGAACGTATGGGAAAAAATTTCTTCAACCATGGAGGAAGCTTTGTCGAAAATCACACTCGGCGATCTGGTCAATGATTATATCAACCGTTCTTCGGAGTTGCATTACGAAATTTAATTTTTTTATATATGAAAGTCGCGGAATGCATAACAGACCTGATTGGAAATACACCACTGATAAAAATCAATAAGCTTACCATAGGCCTTCATGCTACGGTTTTGATAAAGCTGGAATCCTTCAATCCATTGTCGAGTGTAAAAGACAGGATTGGCCTGGCCATGATCGAAGATGCGGAGAAGAAAGGCCTGATCGGGAAGGGCAGCGTTATTATTGAACCAACGAGCGGAAATACGGGTGTCGCCCTTGCCTTTGTTGCGGCCGCCCGGGGATACAGGTTGATTCTGACAATGCCCGATACAATGAGCATCGAACGGAGAAAACTCCTGAAAGCTTTCGGGGCTGAGCTGGTCCTAACCGAAGGGGCGAAGGGGATGCGCGGGGCAATCGAAATGGCCGAGATCCTTCTCAAATCAACGCCGAATTCTTTTACTCCCCAGCAATTCAACAACCCGGCCAATCCGGAGATCCACAGGAAAACCACTGCCGAGGAGATCTGGGGCGATACGGATGGGAAGGTGGATATCCTGGTGGCAGCCATCGGGACCGGAGGCTCATTTACCGGGATATCA
>DATDPY010000249.1:0-6954 GCA_035292565.1 Cyclobacteriaceae bacterium
AGGCAACGTATTTACCGAGAAATGGGCATATCTCATTTATGAAATCGGCCAGGGGAATGAAGCGTGGAAACCGGTGTTGGACTGGCAAAAACGCCTCACTCAGCCGCTGAGAATACAGTTGGTTGAAGAGGTTGATGAAAGGGTGTCAAAAACCCTCCAGGAAATATTCATGGATGAAGGCAAAAGTGGCTGGGAAGGGCGCGATACCCACAAGTAGGCGTAAAATGCCCTGCCGGCCTTGGGGGCGGCCCGGGACTGCCGAAGCATTATAAAATTCATTTGTTTGGAATATGGATAAGTATATACCTTTGTAAAATTATTTCAAGGGTTAGGGACTAAATTTTATCACATGACCATATTCCAGAGGATCAGGAAGAGCAGGTACCACTTGCTGTCCACCGTATTGCCAGTCGTTATTCTGGTGGCTATACTTAAGACCATTGCACATTTTTTGCATCTCGAAGTAATTTCCAAGGAAATAACCATGTTCTTCCCCAGTATCCTGACCGGCATTATTTTCATCCTCGGTTTTCTGCTGGCAGGCGTAGTGGCCGATTACAAGGAAAGCGAGAAATTTCCCAGCGACATCGCGGCATCCCTTTTTACGCTCTGGCAGGAAGCGCATTATTTGCATAAAGTAAACAATTCAAAGACTTCTGAAAACCTGAAGAACAAAATAAGGGAATTTATACCCTTGCTTAAATATGATTTTTTTGTTCTGCAGAATGAAAAAATCTTTGAGCTTCTGGAAAGGATATCGGAGGACATCGTTCAGTTTGGAAAAGAGAGCGTGATCGTGAACATAACGATCAGACTTAAAACGGAAGTATCTAACCTGAAAAAAGTTTTATACAGGATTTCCGTCATAAAAAATACTGATTTTATACCGTCAGTGTACACAAGTATCCGGGTGATCGCGATCGTATTTCTCGGGGTCACATGCTTGCTGAGCATCAAACCATGGTGGGTCGGGCTCATTGAAGTTGCTATATTTACCACCATTATTTTTACCATCCTTTACCTGATCAAAGACATGGACGATCCATTTGAATATGATGGGACCGATGATATCAAGTCGGATGAAGTCAGCCTTGAGGTGCTTGACCACCTTCAGAAGGAATTTGAAAGGAGTTAAAATAAACGGGAATATTCTTTTCATATGAAACTCTTGCAAGCAATCAAAAAAAGCCGGTTTCATCTGATTTATACCGTGTTTCCGATCGTAATTTTTATGGCAGGACTGAAGATTGCAGCTCACAGCTTCGATCTTGAGATTGTACCCAGGGAAATAAATACTTATTTCCCGAGCATCCTGACCGGTATTATTTTCATTCTCGGTTTTTTGCTGGCCGGGGTTGTTACCGATTATAAGGAATGCGAAAAAATACCGAATGAAATCGCCTCCTCGCTTTATTCCCTCTGGCAGGAAGCTGATTATTTACGAACGGTCAATCATTCCAGGGCCTCGGAACATTTGATGATAAAACTCAAAACCGTTATACCGGTGCTGATAAATGATTTTTTTATTCTGAGGAACGATAACCTGCTGAGGCTGATCGATTCACTTTCTGACGATATTAAAGAGATTGGCAAAGAAGGCACAATCGCCAATTACATGGTCAGGATGAAAAACGATTTATACCAAATAAGGAAGACCGTAGACAGGATCAATGTTGTAAAAAACACGGAATTCATTCCATCGGTAAATACCAGCATACTGGTGCTCGCAATTATCTTCCTGGTTATATATGGTTTGTCGCAAACCCAGCCATGGTGGGGAGGGCTAATCATTATCAGCATTTTTACAACGATAATTTTTACAATCATTTTCCTCATACAGGACATGAAAGATCCCTTCGAATATGATGAAACCTTTCATGTGAAATCCGATGAGGTCAGCCTCACAGTTCTTGAAGATATGCAAAAGGTATTTAATGCCAAGAAACTTGACCCCATCTAGGATTTTTAAAATACTCCGTTCCCTGGATTTTATGGACTAACCCGGACGCCGATATCATTGTTCGCGGGCTATAAATATGATTCTTCGGGTAAAAAACAATTTACACATCGATCAATATTCCCTCATCCTTCGTAATTTCGCAATTCCGTTATCTGGCAGTCCAATAACGGCAATTGAATACATAAGATGCTCAACAAAATACTGAATTCAGAGAAGTTTTTTCTTATATCCGGACCCTGCGTTATTGAGGATGACAGCATTATGCTGACTGCCGCAGAAAAGCTGAAGAATATCTCGGAGCGGCTCGACATCCCGGTTATATATAAATCATCATTTATGAAAGATAACCGGAGCTCGGTTGATTATTACCAGGGGCCCGGACTGCAGGAAGGTTTAAAGCTTCTTGAAAGGATCAGAAAGGAATTCACATTGCCCATCCTTTCTGATATACATTACCCTGACCAGGTGGGCCCTTCCGCCGAGGTCCTGGATGTGATCCAGATCCCGGCATACCTGTGCATGCAGACTACGCTTGTGGTTGAAGCGGCGAGAACGGGCAAGACCATTAATATCAAGCACGGCCAATTCATCGCCCCGGCAAATATGATCCATCCCATCCGGAAGATAGAATCACAGGGAAATAAAAAGATCATCGTCACCGAAAGAGGATATACTTTCGGGTATAATGACCTGGTTGTGGATCCGAGGAGTTTCTTCGAACTGCGGAATTTTGGTTACCCGGTGGTGTTCGATATAACTCATTCGGTAAGGAAATACGGGATACCCAGCGCCGACCCCGCTGGAGGAATGCGTCAGTATCTTCCCACGCTTGGGAGGGCAGGCGTCGCCGCCGGGGTCGATGGCATCTTTATTGAGGTACATCCCGACCCTGCCGTTGCAAGATGCGATGCCGCCAGTCAGCTAAAGCTTTCATCGCTCGAAGAATTCCTGAAACCTTTGATTGAAATACATAATACGGAAAAGAAATTCAGAAATAACAATTAACATGGAACTATACCTCGATTCGGTGAATTTCAAGGAAATAGAAGCAGCCTCTGACCTGGGCTTCCTTACCGGCCTCACCACAACCCCGACTTTCATGCACCGGGAAGGGATCACCGATATTGATGCCGCCATTAAACGGCTTGCCAAAAAAGTTCCCATCCTCCAGATTGAAGCCCTGGGAAATAATGCTGAAGCGATCATGGATGAAACCTACCGGTTGCTGGACCTGGGCCTTGATAAAACAAAAACCGTGTTTAAGATCCCTATTTCCCTCGAGGGCGCCAAGGCGTGCCGAAAACTCAGGGATAAGGGCTTACTGGTTAACCTACACTTGATTTATACATTGCAGCAGGCCTATATAGCCATGGCCGCTGGGGCTAATTATATATGTCCCCTGGTAGGGCGATTGCAGGACCAGGGCCACGATGCGCTGTCGATGGTGGAACAATGCGTTAATGCCACGATCAGGTACGGATACGCTTCAAAGATCATGTTCTCTTCGGTGAGGAATTCGGAGCATGTGAGGAATGCCATAAATATCGGAGTGCATGCATGTACCATGCCCTGGACCATTATGAAACAGCTGACCCAGAATGATTTTACCGATACCGGGAAACAACAATTCGAAAAACATACTTACCTGCTGACAACCCGCGTCCATGAAGTAATGCAAACGGCGGATACCATGCTGTCGTTCGATGCAACGGTCTTCGATGCCTTGATCCAGATGACAAAATCAAAACTTGGCGCCGTGATCGTTCTGGACGCAAAAGGGAGTATTTACAGGATATTTACCGATGGGGACCTGCGAAGGTACCTGCGTGATAATAAGAATATCGGGCAGATGAAGCTTTCCGAACTTGAATCCAATGCCCCCTTTACCATCGATGCAGGCGCCACGCTTTATGAAGCTTCCGCCAAATTCGTTGAGACCAAGGTGGATAACATCATCGTAGTCGAAGACCAGAAACCAGTCGGGCTGATCGACGTTCAGGATATATTATGAAGGCTATCGAGTCGTCATTTTCCGGCCTCGGAGGAAAATTTTTATCAACGCCGGCAGAAATCGAAAAAAAATACGCGGCGGTAAAGGCCATCATCTTCGACTGGGATGGAGTATTCAACGACGGGTATAAATACGGTGAAACCGGCAGCCTTTTCTCGGAATCCGATTCCATGGGGGTCAACCTGCTCCGTTTCAATTATTTTTTAATCCATAACCGGCACCTTAGGACATTTATTATTACCGGCCTCCATAACAAGTCGGCAGTCAGTTATGTTGAAAGGGAACATTTCGACGGGATTTTCCTGAATTATAAAAATAAAGAGATTGCCCTCGATATCATTACCGGCGAATATGGTATTGCCCGCCATGAGGCTGCATTTATTTTTGACGACGTCCTCGACCTCGGCATTGCCCGGACGGCCATTTTATCGTTTTTCGTTAAAAGAAAGGCCAGCCCTCTGACAACCGAATTTGTACTGAACAATAAACTCTGCGATTATGTCACCGGCATGGAAGGCGGCGACTTTGCGGTGAGGGAAGTCTGCGAACTGCTTATGGGCCTTTCCGGAAAATTTAACGAGACTCTTGAAAAGAGGATTCAATTCACCGGATCCTATGCAGGCTTTTATGAAGCCAGGCAGCAAGTAACCACCAAAGTATTTACCTACGGTTAATAATCCTTTATATGCAGATCCCGCATTCAACCAGTGGAACTTCTCCCCTGAAAGTTCCTAAACAGGAGCATCCATGAATGACAAATCTTTACCGTCCAGAAAAAGTCCATAATAAACATGCGATTCAATTATTCACTTTTCATAATATCCTGCCGTCATTTTATCAAAATCTCGTCCATTAAACCTAATCACTTTCCTATTACATTGTGTAGATAGAATTTTTTAGCCACGAACCTGCCCGCCGTACCTACTAAGACAGGCGGGTACTCGTATATGCCTTTGGCATTAACCTGAATCCCTCAAGGACATTCCTACACCGCGAAAAGCGGTGTCAATTCGTGCCATTCGAGTCATTCGTGGCAAAAAGAAAAAATTAATTCGAATTAAATAATTCCGGGCAATAAATTGTTATCAATTTCGAATTTTGCCTTGCCTCAACAAATTATTGAAAAATTTTGATCTGAATTATCGGCTGTTTTAAATTGCCGAAGATTTGATCGGGCAATCAATCGTATTCATTTTTATTTCATTTTCAATCGAATTAAGATCAATTTTTATAAAACATTCAGTTCATTTTTTAAAAAGGAGGCCTTATGATCGATTCATCCATTGTCCTGAACGGACAGACTTATGCTTATACCTTTTACTGTCTTGCCATTATCGCCCTGGTCGGCTGGTTTGGATACCAGGTAACCAGGCCGGGAAAGCCGGGCGTGGTTAAGAACATCCTGTTTTATTCATTCACAACCATGCTGATGGTCCTGGGCGTCTCGCTGCACATTGTCACCTACATGACCATTCCCTGGTCGCCGATGGACCTCAACCGCAATGAAATCACCCCCGACAAAATTGTCGAGATCACGGTCGAAAATCATCAGTTCATTCTTCCTGCGGAGAAGATCACGATCAGGAGCCATGAAAAAGTTCTTTTTAAAGTTAAATCCAATGACCTGACCTACGGTTTCGGATTATTCAGGCCAGATAATTCGATGGTTTTCCAGATGCAGGTATTGCCGGGCCATATGAACGATATACTCTGGCAATTCAACGAAGCCGCCCTGCTTACAATCCGGTCAACGGAATACTCCGGGCCCAAAGGCTTTCAAATGATCGTTAAGAATGCGGTCGAGATTGTGGATTGATTTAATAATTTAAAAACAAAAGCCATGACATATATCGATACTTTGATCAAAGGAGAACAGGGCCTTTTCAAATCCGACACACTTACCCCTATGCAGAAACTGACCCTGCGCTTTGTGGTGGTAGGGCTCCTGTATTACGGATTTGCTGTGGTTGAAGGCATGATCATGAGAGTTTATGAGATCCAGGCCCTTCCGTTTGTCACAACGAATCAATTCTTTGCGATCCTGACGGCACATCCCCTGGTTGGGATTTTCGGATCCACCTATTCTATAGTTTTCGGGGCCTTCCTCTTCCTGGTTCCTTTTCTGATGAAAAAGCCTCTGTGGAGCATTAAACTGGCCAATTGCACATTTCTGCTTTTAACCATCGGGACATTCGTCTTCTGGGCAGCCGGATTCATCTCGCATTATGCGCCATTGTATACCTTATACTGGCCGCTTCCTGCCGATTTCAGCCAGTTCTCGCCGGTTGGCGGGGCAATATTTATTCTTGGTATTGCCCTGGTGATGACCGGTACCGTGTTTTTTGTGATCAATGTTTTTAAAACGATCGTCTATACTCCCGATGGTTGGGAAAAACAGCCGGCTGGTGCGCTAATCGGTTCGGCGATCGGGTGGAGCGGGCTCAGAAATATATTTTCCAGGAAGAAAGAAGAGCATCTTGTATCCCTGCCGGTTGCAGCCATTGCCAGGGGAACGGTAGATGTGGCATTGAACTCTGCCATTATCCTTTTCACCGGGGTGCTTATCCTGGTATATATGGTTGGGGCCATCGTGGGTATCGACCTGAAAGAATCAGCAATAGATGCATTGCTCTATAAAAACTGGTTCTGGTGGGGACTTGACCTGGTTGCCGACGGTCTTGTTCTGATCTTCGTCGCCGGGACCTGGTACCTGCTGGCAACCATGATCACCGGAAAAAATCTTTATATGCAGAATATTGCCAGGGCTGCCCTATTGCTGGAACTGGTGGTTTCATGGACAGTCTGGTCGCACCATCTTCTCTCTGACCAGGCCCAACCCAATATTCTGAAAGTAATATCCGGTGAAATGGTTACAGCCTTTGAGCTGATCACCCAGGGCCTGGCATTCTTTATTACCCTGGCAACGCTTTGGAGCGCACGGCCCTTGAAGGCCACCAACGAACTTAAATTTCTGCTGGGAGGT
>DATDPY010000250.1:0-8446 GCA_035292565.1 Cyclobacteriaceae bacterium
TAAATAAGCTATAGGTTCCGACCGTTGAACCGATCAAACACATGGCCAGGCTTATAACCAGAAAAATAAAGGTATGGTTGGTTTTCTGAAAAGGATCGTTGACCACGATAAATCTTTTTAGCAGATAATATCCGACCAGAATTTCCAGTGTGTTTCCAGCCGATATAATCGTAGATGCGAGTATGGCTCCCGTTCCGAACTTTATATTGGTCAGCCAGAATACCAGCAGGTATGAAATGATCGACCCGATGGTTATCCCAGGCCATATCCGCACCCCTAAAAGAATAATAATTGCAAAACCAATGCCTACCGGCGGCCAGACAGGAAATGTGTAGCTGTCTTTAAACGCAAGCAGAATACCCAGATAAGCCGACAGAAAATATACTATGGCCGTCAGTATGATGCGAAGGTCAATACTTTCCCTGAGTATTTTTCCGGGTGTACGCAAGGTAATGAAATGATTCTTTAAGTTACTGATTCAAAAGAGCTTACCATTTTTTTGTTAAATTATTACTTTTTATAATAATAATCAACAATTATTTTATTTGCTGGGAAAATGAAAATCAATTTTAATATATGACACGGCGCAGATGTGCATTTCTATTTAATAAATTTACTATTATTATTTCGGATCAAAAACAACATGTTTCGAAATTATTCCTGGTATGGATATGCCGGATGGCTGCTAATGTTTACTGGCTGGGCCGGCAACTGGTTCGGAGAGGGGCTAAGAACGCATATTTTTTTCTTCCCCCAATGGCTGGGATTCATCCTGCTGGTCGATGCCTGGGTTTTGAAAAGGGCTGGCAGTTCACTGGTCAGAAGAGATCTGAAAAAATTCATTTCACTGTTCTTTCTTTCCATCCCGGTCTGGTGGATATTCGAACTGTTGAATATAAGAGTCCAGAATTGGTTCTATGTGGGACGTGAGCATTTTTCCAATGTGGAGTATTTCCTTCTGGCTTCGTTGAACTTTTCAACCGTAATCCCTGCAGTGTTCGAGGTAACGGAATTGCTGACAACTTTTCGCTGGACAAAAAAGTTAACAAGAGGACCCAAGATTGCGGATAACCGGAAGACGGCAAAAATCCTGATTGTGCTTGGTGCGTTGATGCTGGCGCTTGATCTCTTGTGGCCCCGGTATTTTTATGTATTTACCTGGGTTTCCATTTACCTGTTTGTGGAAGGGATCAATATCCTTCTAAAGAAGAACAGCCTGGTCAGGTTTGCGTCAACCCGCAACTGGTACCCCCTTTATATGCTTGCGCTGGGTTGTCTGTGCTGCGGCATACTTTGGGAATGCTGGAATTACTATTCATTTCCAAAGTGGATATACAAGATCCCTTATGTTGATTTCTTAAAGATTTTTGAAATGCCGGTGCTGGGCTATCTTGGCTATATCCCGTTTGCATTCGAGTTGTATTCAATATATATGCTTTTTGCTGATACCGGTCAAAGGCAGCGTCCTTATATTATCATGCATTGACGATCCTTTCTGATTTCTTTTATATAAATTTTAAATAAAGATGAAAAAAAAGCCGGAAACAGTGGCAAAAAATATTATGCCAACAAAAATTGTAATGTCCAGAAGGCACTTCCTTGAAACCTCCGCTGCCGGATTGATAACGCTTTCATCCGGATTTCGGCCGAAATCCTATAAGCGCATCATAGGCGCTAACGACCGGGTGAATATCGGATTTTTGGGCAACGGGGCCCGAGGCATGGGTCATATACGCATGGTTAATAATTCGGCTTCGAAGAAAAATCTGGCCGTTGTGGCTGTATGTGATATCTGGGATTATAACAGGAAGAAAGCATCGGCATTTTGCTCCGAATTGTTTAATGCCAATGTTCGCGAATATAAATATTCCGAAGATTTGTTACAGCTTAAGGACCTCGATGCAGTCATGATAACCACAGGCGACCACCAGCATGCAAAAATATTGGCGGAAGTTGTAAAAGCCGGGAAAGATTGTTATTGTGAGAAACCCATGGCACAGAATGAGGAGGAAGCAACCCTTGCGCGAGACACGGTTCTGGGATCAAACCAGGTTGTGCAGATGGGATCGCAATGGCTCAGCGAACCGGTACAGATCAGAATAAGGGATATAGTCAGGTCGGGAAAACTGGGTAAGATCACGAAAATAGAACAATGCTGGAATGACAATAACCACCGATGGCATGATCCCAATGATCCTGATATAGCACGCATCAGGGAAGAAGATACGGATTGGGATCGTTGGCTGTTAGGCTTGCCTTTTGAACCCTTCGATCCGGTTAAATACTTTGAGTTCAGGATTTTTAAAAAATATTCCGGCGGGATTACTTCACAGTGGATGAGCCACGGAATCGGTCTTGTCCATTTTTATACGGATACGGCCATCCCTGACTCCCTGGTGGCCAGCGGGGGAATTTACGGTTGGCCGGACAGGCGTGAAAATCCGGATACCTTCCAGGCCCTGGCCACGTACGGGCAGGCGGGGTTTTTATATTCATATTCCTCGAGCTATGCGAACAAGTTCGGCGACCATACGATCATCAGGGGCAAGGAGGGTACATTATTTTCGCATGGTGGTGAAGGAAGCCCCAGGTGGTTTTATATCCCCGAACATCTCGACCTCCCAGCAGGTTTCGATTTTTATAAAGGCCTCGAAAATGCCGTTCAATCGGGCATCGCCGAGTTGGTAACACCGGAAGGGGACACGGGTGGTTTGCCACCCACTCAATTAAGTGACGATACAAGCGCGCACCTCGAGAACTGGATAGATTGCATCCGGTCGGGAAACCGGATCACGAACGGGCATGTCATGACCGGGTACTGGCATTCTATTGGCATCATTATGGCAACCCGCGCTTATCGGGAAAATACAAAAATTTACTGGGACAGGGACAATGAAAGGATCACTGATAAATTTCCCGGAAAGTGAAAATTTTGGAATAGACTGAAAAAATATATATTTTAAAATTCTTCACAAACAAATGACTTTATAAGCCGGAAATATGACCAAATCCAGGATTTTTTTTTATTTTAGCCTGGCCTTCTTTATTTTTTCAAGATCCGTTAGTGCCCAGGAAAATGTAGTGATCCTTAAAGAGTACATTTTCGATAACGCTCCGTTTTTGCAATGTCATGCTTCCACAATTGTCGAAACTCCGGATGGGCTCCTTGTTGCGTGGTTCGGCGGGACCAGGGAAGGGAATGAGGATGTCGAAATCTGGTCAAGCAGAATGATCGGTGACAGGTGGTCGGTCCCGATATCCATAGCAAATGGCATCGTTTCTGCTCAAAAAAGATATCCATGCTGGAACCCGGTGCTGTTCCTTTTACCGGACAGTACCCTGACGCTATATTATAAGGTTGGCCCCAGTCCTGAATCCTGGTGGGGCGTGATGAAAAGGTCCCGGGATTTCGGGAAATCCTGGAGCGAAGCGATAAAACTTCCCAAGAACATTTTAGGACCAATAAAAAACAAGCCCGTTCTCATTCCCCCGGATAAATTGATTTGTGGAAGCAGTTCGGAAAACGATGGTTGGAAGGTTCATTTCGAGACCACCTCTGACTGGGGTCATTCGTGGAATGTGACAGCTCCACCCGTTACGGGAAATTTTCCCCGCGTGATACAACCATCAATACTGATCCATTCCGGAAGCATACTTCAGGCAATGTGCAGAAGCAGGGAAGGACATCTAATGACAACGTGGTCGCGCGACGGCGGTCAAACCTGGACAGCCTTCGAACGATCGGAATTGCCAAATCCCAATTCTGGCATTGATGCGGTTACCTTATCTGATGGAATACATGTGATCGTTTATAATCATACCACGATACAATCCCAAAGCCGGGGAGGACCCAGGACACCCCTGAACGTTGCAGTAAGCCGGGATGGAATTCGTTGGTCGGCTGTTGCGGTCCTGGAAAATGAACCGGGAGAATATTCCTACCCCGCAGTAATTCAGGCCCGGAATGGCCTGATTCATATTACCTATACATGGAACAGGTCAAAGATCAGATATGTGGTGATGAATCCGGCAGCTTTTATTCCCAAACCTATCTATGAGGGCAAATGGCCGGATTGAAAGTTGAGCGAATTATAGAGTGAAAAATATCCCATTCCTTGATTTAGGTATCATTTTCCTTTACCTGGCGACAATGACAGCCACAGGATTTTATTTCGGATTGAGGAGAAAAGACAGCCGTGATTTTATGATTGCGGGGGGAAAACTTCCGGGGTGGATCGTTGGAATATCTATTTTCGGGACTTACTTAAGCAGCAATACTTTTTTGGGAATTCCGGGTAAAGCATTTTCGGAAAACTGGAATTCTTTTGTTTTCAGTCTCAGCATCCCCTTCGCTGCCTGGGTGGCAGTAAAATATTTCATACCTTTTTACAGGCAAAGAGGTGAAATTTCGGCCTATTCTCATTTGGAAAACCGGTTTGGGAAATGGGCGAAAATTTATGCGGTAATATGTTTTATGCTGACGCAAATAGCAAGGATCGGTTCAATATTATTCGGAATCGGATTGGTATTATCATTCCTGCTTAAAATTGACCTTTGGATCATTATCCTGGTTATTGGATTTATCGTAATGATATATACTTCGATCGGAGGATTGGAAGCAGTTATTTGGACAGACGTGATACAAAGCGTAATCCTTTTCCTTGGGGCTATTGCCATTTTGCTGGTGATGCTGATTGAAATACCCGGAGGGCTTCAGGAATTCATCGGGCGTGGTTTACAGTTTGAAAAATTTAGTCTGGGCTCGTGGGATTTAAACTTTTTCACATCCACGGTATGGGTGGTATTCATTTATGGAATATTCATTAATCTCACCAATTTCGGAATTGATCAAAACTATGTGCAAAGGTACCATGCGGCCAGGACGGAAAAGGAGGCTTCCTTTTCGGTTTGGCTCCTCGCACGACTCTATATTCCTGTTTCATTATTGTTTTTCATGATAGGCACTGCATTATTTATTTATACGATAAACGATCCGGGTTTCCTTACCGTGATCAGAGAGAATGTTTCCGGAATTCCTCCCGATATCGCGGGATTATCCACGGATATGGTGGTTAAATCCCTGAGTTCGCCCGGAACAGGCGACAGGGTTTTACCCCTGTTTATAACTTACCAGGTCCCACACGGCTTATCGGGATTCATCGTCTCTGCATTGCTCGCTGCAGCAATGAGCACGATTTCGAGCAGCATGAACAGCTCGGCAACCATTTATTTTAAAGACATCCATGCAATAATTTTTAAGAACCGCGGCAAATCCCAGGAAGGTTTGAAAATCCTAAGGATTGCCACCGTATTGTTTGGAATGGTAAGCACAGGTATTGCTTTGTTAATGATTGGAGTAGGAAGTATCCTGGATGCCTGGTGGCTTCTTTCCGGAATATTTTCGGGAGGCATGCTGGGATTATTTCTTCTGGGCCTGTTGACAAAAGCAAAAAAGCCACATGCAGCATTGGCCGTAACCGCCGGTATTGTGGGTATCGCCTGGCTTTCGCTCTCGCCTTTGATCCCAGGTAATCTGTCATGGCTCCGGAGCCCGTTTCATGCCAATATGATCATCGTAATAGGCACTCTTATTATTTTTCTTGCCGGAATCTTTTTTAGAAAAATTATTCCCGATGAAAAAAACGCCAGATAAATTCAGAGGATTGTGGCCGGTGATGCTGACCCCATTCCGGGAAAATAAGACGATCGATTTCCGGGCGCTTGACCTGCTGACAGAATTCTACATTGAATCAGGTGCCCAGGGCCTTTTCGCAAATTGCCTGTCGAGTGAAATGTTTGAACTTACCCCACAGGAGAGGTTAGCTGTTATCCGTGCCGTGGTCAGGAGGGTTGGGGGAAAAATTCCTATTGTTGCAACCGGAACATTCGGCGGCCAGGTAAAAGACCAGGCGGAATTTATTAAAAAGATCTGTGACCTGGGAGCGGATGCGGCTATTCTGATCACAAGCCTTTTGGTCCGTAAAAAACAGGACGAATCCAGGCTGGAAATCAATATTTTAAGGCTTGCAGGATTGTTGCCGGGAATACCTCTCGGATTATATGAATGTCCGGTTCCCTATAAAAGAATTTTATCGGCAAAACTGACCGGAAAGCTGGCCTCCACAGAACGTTTTTTATACCTGAAGGATACTACCTGCAATACCAGTGAAATCAAGGCTAAAATCAATGCAGTATCCGGAACAGCTTTAGCGATTTTCAACGCCAATACGCCTACTGCACTTGATTCGCTCAAGGCTGGAGCGGATGGCTTATCCGCAATATCGGCAAATTTCTTCCCTGAGTTTTATACATGGTTATACAGGAATTTCCGAAATGAGAAACTGGCCGATCAAGTGAATTACCTGAGCGATGAGCTCACCATGATGGATGCCATTACCAGGATTAATTATCCAATGAACGCTAAAGTGTTTCTCGCCAGACGCGGCCTTGGAATAAAACCTGTAACCCGGATCAGAGGAAGATGCCTCGATGAGGAAGAAGCGAAGATGCTGGATAAACTGTACAACAGGTATAAATTTCTCGCTAAAGAGTTCGCCTGATCCGGTAAATCAGTATTTCCTTCATGATATGGAATAACCGCTGTTAAATTTCAGTACAATCAAAAATTAATATAATATTGGCATATCAAATTTTTAATCTTCACATCTATGAAAATTTTTAAGATAAACCTGGAGAATTTCTATTTAGCGCTCATATTCTTATCACTTTCCGCTTGCGTGGAAAATGATTCGGGAAACCTGGCGATCAACGAGCAGGAATATTTTGAAATGCCCGGTTTAAATGTAATGGTGTATCATGATTTTTATCCCAGCGGGCACCAAAGCGGGGTAACCCTGATCCAGAACGGGACCCGGGTTGCAGCAAATGGAGATATTCGAATCGTTAGTGCCGACAGGCCATCGCCGGTTTACGGGGAGAGGAAGATTGACCTGGAAAATAATGAAATCAGCATCGATGTAGGCTATCCCGATTCCATGAGGAATATCGTTCAGGATCCGAGATTCCCGCTTCCCGATGCGCAATTCATAACCACGGTCAGGGTGAAAGGGGAAGGTAATTCCATTCGCATTTCGGTTGACCTGGATAAACCATTGCCGCAGGAATGGGCGGGGAAAGTAGTATTCAGGATGGAGCTTTTCCCGGGAAGTTATTTCGATAGATCTTATTATATGGACAATGTACCCGGATTATTTCCCAGGCAGGCCAATGGACCGTTAACCAGGAATTCAGATGGTAATTTTGAAATCGAACCATTGGCACGGGGCAGGAAACTTGTTGTCGTGCCCGAATCGCCGGATGAGATGATCACCTTTGAATCGCCTAAAGGAGAGCTTGAATTGGTCGATGGAAGAGCCCGGGCCAGGAACGGATGGTATGTTGTCATGTCGGCATTACAGGGCGATCAAACCAAAAATGTGTTGGAATGGGTAATAACCGCAGCAATCAAGCCAGGTTATGAATACCAGCCTGTTATCCAAATTTCACAGATAGGCTACAGGGAAAATCAATCCAAAGTTGCTGTCATCGAACTTGACAAAAGGGTTAAGGAAGCCGGGGAAATATCGCTGTTCAGAATTTCTGAAAATGGCGGATTTGAAACGGTAAAGTCGGGGAAACCCGAATGGTGGGGATCATTCCTTCGGTATAATTATGCCAGGTTCGATTTTACCGATGTTACGGAATCGGGGATGTACAAGCTGAAATACGGGAATACAATCTCCGAACCTTTCATGATCAATAATAATGTATACAAACGCCATGCATGGCAGCCAACACTTGAATACTACCTGCCAGTCCAGATGTGCCATATGAGAATTAACCAGCTATCGAAAGTATGGCATGGCTTGTGTCATGTTGACGATGCGCTGATGGCGCCTGTTGACCATATACACTTCGATGGCTACCGGCAGGGGCCTTCCACGCTGACCGCATTCAAGCCGGCCCAACCCGTTCCGGGTTTGAATGCAGGCGGCTGGCATGACGCCGGTGATTATGACCTCAGAGTTGAATCCCAGGCTGTAACGACACGGGTATTATGCTGGGCATGGGAGTTGTTTAAACCGGAAACTGATGTGACCACAGTTGATCAGGAACATAAGTTGGTTGAGATCCATGTACCCGACGGGAAAGCCGATATTTTACAGCAAATCGAACACGGGGCATTGTCCGTAGTCGGCGGGTATAAAGCATTGGGAAGGTTATACAGGGGCATTATCGAGCCTACGGGACGGCAATATTCATTGCTGGGCGATGGTTCGGTGATGACGGATAATCTGGTTTATGATGCATCGCTCGATACCGGAGAGGTGAGGATCGGGCGTTCGGGGATCAAGGACGACCGGTGGGTGTTTACCGAAGATAATCCAAGGAGGGAAATCCAGGTTGCAGCCTGTATGGCAAACACTTATCGCAGCCTGAAAGGATT
>DATDPY010000251.1:0-3833 GCA_035292565.1 Cyclobacteriaceae bacterium
GATCAGCGACCAGAAGAAATTCAAAACATCCCTGGCTATCGTTGCATTGAGAAAGCAGATAAAACTCCCCACCTACGTTGGCCCCGACAGGCAAAAAATTTACCACCAGATCCAGATCATCCGGGATAAAAAGGCCTTTGATAAATTTTATCTCGAAAATATGACCCAGTTGACGACGACCATGATCACCAGATCCGAAGACTTCCTCGATAAGAACAAGGAAGGGACGGTACGGGAATTCGTCTCTAAAAATACCGGGAAATACAAGGATTATGTTAAGAAGTTAAGCCAGATGCAGGAATATATGGATAAGGTGGATCCGCAGATCTCCACGGCAAACTGAGCGCTTCGCAGGGATTTTGTACTGCAGAGGGAGAAAAACGGGGAAAGGACCAAATCTCTTTTGCCCGTATGTTTCATTAACTCAAAAATCATGAGCACGTTAAAATTCATATTATCTGTTTAAAAACCAACCAGATTTATCATGCCAGGATCGTCGCGTCAGCTTGCCGCAATCATGTATACGGACATAGTTGGGTACACAAGCATGATGCAAAAAGATGAACCTGGCACACTGTTGCGCCTGGAAGAACACAGGAACATTCTCGAAAAAACGGCCGGCGAACACTTCGGATATGTCCAACAGTATTTCGGGGACGGCAGCCTGATTATTTTCAACAGCGTTTTCAATGCAATCCTCTGCAGTATAAAGATCCAGGAACATTCCGGCAAGGCTGGTGTACCGCTGAGAATTGGCATGCATGTCGGTGAGATCCTGATCAAGGACGGCGTAATTTTCGGGGATGGACTGAACATCGCCTCAAGGATCGAATCCCTGGGTGTAAGGGGTTCGATCCTGATCTCAGAATCCGTTTATGAACAAATACATAACCAGCCGGATATTAAGGTTAAGGCCCTGGGAAGGTTCAAGCTGAAAAATGTTCAATTCCCGGTAAAAATATTCTCGGTAACGAATAACGGATTCCCGGCGCCGGAGAAAGCGCAAATCCGGATGAACTCAAAATCCAATAAAAAATGCCGGCCATTCCGTTCCCTGCGAGTTATCTTCAATAGCATGTCGAATTTAATGTGGAAAAAGGAATGACGGAACTGGTCGAAGCATATGCTACGACCAGGGCAGCTGTTTCTTACCTGTATTTCTTCCACGATTCGATCAGCGCCAGTACATTATTCCATACAGATTCGGAAGGATCACTGACGTTGTCGACCGGCGAAAGAATAAAGCCATCCGTGCCCAGGGTCTCGATAGCTTTTTGAACAGCCTTGTCGATTTCTTCGGGTGTACCTGTTTCAACCGTTACAAAACCATTTACTCCGCCCCAGATGCATATTTCATCCTTCAATTCCTTTTTCATCATCGCAAGATCGGTCCCCTTGCCCTGGACCGGGTCGGCCCCGATCAATACATCGATACCCAGACCGAGAAGCTGGTCATTCAGGGCCATGGACCCGCTGGTAAGGATATACCCGTACTTCGCCCCAGCCTGGTGCGCCAGCCTCACTTCTTCCTTTATTACCGGAGAAAAAAATTCCCGGAAAAGGTCGGGCGACCAGAAGTCTGTTCCTTCATACCAGGCCCTGCGAATAAAAAGATCGACTCCGTAATCGAGGTAAGCCTCCATCCTCGGGCGGTTCCATTTGCCGATAATCCCTAATAGCTCATGCAGTAAGGATGGATTTTCGTATGCCAGGATCACGGCATTCTGCAATCCGCAGAACCATGCAAGAGCATCGGCGCCAACACCCCATCCCCCAACCAGTAGCAGGTCTTTTTCCCTGGCTATTTTTTTACCCAGATCCCAGGACCTGTGGCAGGATCTCAGGTCATCCGCGGTCGGCCGTACCAGCAGGTACTTTAGCGGTGCCAGGTCGGCTTCTTTTTCCACGAGGTATTTCCTGCACCTGGGCGCGAGAAAATCATCGAGGAAGGGCAATTGGTAATCCCCATCTTTGATATTCCCGTAAGGCCAGTCGTCGGTAAGGTTTACGGATATGGAAAGGTCGCCTTTTGGAGTTGAATAGATTTTATTCACAACAGGGTACCTTTCTCCTGGAGTTTTTTTGACCACCATTCTCGTCGATACACGGTTATCGAAGCGTACGGGAAATCCGGGGGCGTCCGAATGCCCGATAAATTCGTTTTCATTTGTAAAAAAGCGGAGGTCAACAAAAGCATCCAGACCAAGATCAAGCTGTAGTTCAATAAGCTTATAAGGATCCATCCTGCCAAAAGTCTGTTTGATCCTTTTTCTCAATGCAGTGAATATCATAAACGACATCGGAACATGATCGGGTTTATCACCATGCAAGGCTGCCAGGAGTCGTTCTCGTGAAGATGTAGATTCATTCATAAAACAATATCTAACCGGATGGATATAAAAATCTTTCGAAAAATCATGGCGGGCACGAAATATTCTGTAACCCGGTTCCTGATTAATTTCAGGAGTTTTTCGGATTTTAAATTAATTGAAAATTTTACATTGATCTGTCATAAACCTGAGTCCTTTGCCTTTCTCCTCTTTGCGATTCTGAAGTATATTCAATAACCATGGTATTTTTATCCTGCAGTGTATAGACTTCAGTAACATCAATTTCGAAGAGCTGTCCGTTCCGCTCCATGATCGAATGCGTTTTAACCGTAAGGCTGGTGCCGTCTGCTGTCCAGGAAGCCGTTGATTTTCTCCGTCCTTCCGGGGCATTGTCGCATTCCTTGCCGTCGAGGGTTAGTTTTTCAGTCATCGTCATTTCTTCTCCGTCACGGCCCCTGGTTACGCGTATTGAAGTAAAATTATTCCCTTTTTGATCGATGGTAGTCTTGATAGCCATCCCCCAGAACGGGCCTTCATCTAATTTGCTTTTACTTTCATTCAGCGTCCATTTCCCTGAAAAATCAGGTTTTTTGCCCTGGGCTGACACTCCATTGGGTATAATCAATACAGCGATTAATAAAGTGATCAGGTGGCGTAAAATTCCTGATTGCAAACGACCAGTTTCAAAATTGTTTAATGGTACCATAGTGACTTATTATTTATGAAGCTGAAGAAAATTAAAACGCATCAATAATCCAGATAAAAGTTAAGCATTTAAAAGGATTACCAGGTAATAAAACCGGATTTAATATAAGGATCTCGGGTCAATTAAATACGATTAATATATGTATAAAAAGGAGAATCTTGCTTCACGTCCGGATTTTTATTAACTTCTCTGTGTCAAACCAATCATATAATAATATGGCAACCTTTTTAATGCTGGGGAAATATTCTCCCAATGCGCTTAAGAAAATCAGCCCCGACAGGACCGCAAAAGCGATTAACCTTGTTAAAAAACTTGGCGGCAAGTTTCATTCCATGCATGCTTTGCTCGGGGATTATGATCTTGTATTCCTTCTCGAACTTCCTGGAATTACCCAGGCTATGGAGGCATCTTTGGCTTTAAACAAGCTTACTGAAATTTCGTTCACGACCTATCCTGCCGTAGAAATAAAGGCATTTGATCGTCTTACTCCAGCCTAGTATTCAAATTAAATCGAAAATCCCAATAATCAAACAACAAATCTCAAATAAGCACAGGCTGTGATGCAGGTATTTGTATCGGGCATATTCGTGTTTTGAGAGGCTAATTAAATCCTAACCAATAATCCTTACGCGGCTTTTTAAATACGCGAATTTTATCCTGCAGATTAATAAATTGTTTATTCCGGATGAAATTCGGAGATGCTGCCAATTTTGTGCATTGAATTTCTACCAAGCGTCGAAATCACTTTTTCTGACCACGCGTAAGTCGATGGCATTTCACCCAGCACCATAACCTCA
>DATDPY010000252.1:0-6058 GCA_035292565.1 Cyclobacteriaceae bacterium
TTTCCTGAAAAGTTCAGGACATCACGGCGGCAGGACCTTGAAAGCAGACGCACTGTCATTGGGGCGCACCGCGACGATTTTGAACCGATGATCAACCATAGAAGTCTCAGGCGGTTCGGGTCCCAGGGACAGCAAAAATCCTTCCTGGTCGGCATGAAACTCACCCAGTTCCAGATCATCAGGAACCTGAAAGGTTTCAAGCCAATCCTCCTTATGGATGATATCTTCGATAAACTAGATGACCAGCGGATCGGCAACCTGATGAAGCTCGTGAACCGCCATGATTTTGGCCAGATCTTCATCACAGACGCAAGGCCGGAGCGGACATTAAGCATCATCAGCAATACGGATTGCCAGAAAAAAATGACCTATCTTGTGAATGGGTCCAATTCAAATGATAAGGAAAAATAATTACTTTTCATGAAGGATCTCTTTATTCAAATCACAAAATCACATATTATAAATCAATGATCATGCCCGTGCGTGTAAGGTTCGCTCCGAGTCCGACAGGGCCTCTTCATATAGGCGGGGTAAGAACCGCCCTGTATAATTTTTTGTTTGCGCGTAAGCATCGGGGTACTTTTTGCATCCGTATCGAAGACACGGACCAGAACCGGTTCGTGCCCGCCGCCGAAGAATATATTTTCGAGTCTCTTTCCTGGCTGGGAATTGTGGCCGACGAAGGCCCCTTGAACGGCGGACCGTATGCACCTTACCGTCAATCCGAAAGAAAGGAAATTTACAAGGACTATGTATACCGATTGGTGGAATCGGGGCATGCATATTATGCTTTCGATACGACGGCAGAGCTTGAGGATGCCAGGAATAAATACAAATCATCGGGACCTGACGTTTTTCAATACGGTGCCAAGACGAGGGAGCTGATGAGGAATTCGGTTTCCCTTCCGCCCGGCGAATGGGAAAAGCTGATTACCGGCGGAGTTCCGTTCGTCATCCGACTCAATGTCCCTGCCGATGAGGAGATCAGGTTTAATGATGAAATCCGTGGTGAGGTGACCGTTGGTTCTTCCACGATCGATGACAAGGTATTGATGAAATCCGACGGTATGCCTACCTACCATCTTGCCAATGTTGTAGACGACCATATTATGAAGATCACCCATGTGATCAGGGGGGAAGAATGGCTCCCCTCCGCTCCCGCCCATTGCCTCCTGTACAGGTTTTTCGGGTGGGATGAAACCATGCCCTCATTCGCCCACCTGCCCCTCCTGCTGAAGCCTGAAGGATCAGGTAAACTCAGCAAAAGGGATGCAGAAAAAGGCGGCTTCCCGATATTCCCCATTAACTGGAAAGATCCGGAGAGCGGTGAGATCAGCAGAGGATTCAGAGAATCGGGTTACCTGCCGGAAGCTACTGTAAATTTCCTCGCACTGCTGGGATGGAACCCGGGAACCCAACAGGAAATATTCTCCATGGATGAGCTGGTGGAAGCATTCTCAATCGGGAAGGTGAACAAGTCCGGCGCGAAATTCGATATTGAAAAGGCAAAATTCTTTAACCAGCAGTATATAAAGACCAGGCCAATCGGGACCCTCCGTGAATTCCTGGAAATGAGACTCGAGGAGAACGGGACTCCGTATTCTCCGGCCAGGATTGACAAGGTCATTGAAGCCCTGAAGGACCGGGTCACCTTCCCCGATGAATTTTATACCCAATCCCTGTATTTCTTTTCGCAGCCCGGTGAATTCGACATGAATGTAATTCAAAAGAAATTAACTCCTGATATGGCGAGTATCCTGAAGGAAATATCTTCAGGAATAAGGGCAATGAAAGTTACGTCCGCTTCAGGCGATTTTAAGGAGCTGATTTCCGCCGTTATGATCAAAAACGGATTGCAGCCAGGACAGGCTATGCAGCTTATCAGAGTTCTGGTTACCGGAACGACCACCGGCGTAGATCTCATGCTAACATTGGAGATCCTTGGGCCTGGTGAAGTGGCGGAGCGAATCGATTCAGCCCTCCTAAAATTAACTCAATAATCTGAAGGATGACCAGGAGGAGAAAAAACTCAGGCAAGGATAAAGGTCCGGAACATCAGCAAGAACTCAAGGGTTTTGAAATCGGGATCAATGCATTTGGTGAAATCCGGTCCAATACCGATATAGACGAGATCAATAAATTCCTTGATGAACATCTGGCTGACAGGAAACTTAAGAATAAAATAAAAAAGAAATAATTTGGGAATTATTGATCAGTAACAGCTTTTTTGATCTTTCGCCACCGCTCGTCGTTTAATCTCGCCCCAATCACTTCAACGGCATTTCCCCCGAGGAGGGAACCAATGTTTCCCGATTTTTCAGGGCTGAATCCGTTGATCAATCCGTAAAGGAAGCCTGCGGCATAAAGGTCGCCGGCACCGGTGGTATCGATACAGTTGGCCCGGATAGCCTCTACCTTGCAGGTCGCTTTATCGCGGATGATCCATGAACCTTCTGCCCCGACCTTTACGACGGCAACCGGACAGATCTTGCCCAGACGGATAACGGCATCCTCAGGATTTTTATGCCCGGTTAAGGCTGCTGCTTCCAATTCATTGGCAAATACAACATCGATATAATCTTCGAGAAGCGCGAGAATAAAATCCCGGTTGTTTTCGACAAGATTATAGCTGGCCATATCCATGGCTATCCTGAGACCGGCTTCTTTTGCTGCGGTCAGGGCTGCAAGAATGAGGTCCCTGTTAAAGATCAGGTACCCTTCGGCAACCAGCCATTCATATTTTCCGAATACGGAACGATCGATTTCATCAGGCGTCATTTCAACAGCAGAGCCGAGATAGGTCCCGAAAGTTCTCTCCCCATCGGGTGTAACAAGCGTAATGGCGCGTCCGGTAGGTGAACCGCCATAAAACAGGTGAGGATTTGTATGAACCTCTTCCAGGTCTTTCCGGAACACCCTTCCCAGCTCATCATTCCCGATCTTTCCAAGATAACCGGTTAACATGCCCAGGTTGGCCATCCCGCTGATGGTATTGGCCACGGCGCCACCTTGCGACATCTGGTTGCCGATGTGCCGGGTTTCCTGAAGAATTGTTTCTGCTTTACCGGCATCGATCATGGTCATGCTTCCTTTGGGAAGCGAAAGATTCCGGAGCAAATTTTCGTCGTTGATGCGGATGATGATATCCACCAGTGCATTGCCTATTCCAAGTACGGAAGCCATCCTGAAAATTTAATATGCAATGATAACATTAATTTTCTTCTCTCCCGGGCCAGGCAGTGATCAGGTCAGGGTAGTCGGTGATAATGCCGTTAACACCCATGATAATCAGGTTTTTAATCGCTTCCGGTTGATTCACGGTCCAGGGAATTACCCGCATCCCCTTGGAGTGAAGCCATTTTATTTTTTCAGGGCTAAGCAACTCAAAATTGGGGCTGTAAACCGACGGACTGAAATCCAGGAGTTTCATGGCGGCAGCAGGATCGGCTTCGTGTTCCACGAGGTAAGCAAGGTTTAAACCCGGATGCTTATTATGCAGATAGTTCAATGCCCGCGGGTCAAAGGACTGGATGATAACTCGCCTCAGGGGGATATAGTCGTTGATGACCTGGTACACCAGGTCGCAGAATTCTCCGACAACGGGATGGAACAGGTCGTCCCATTGCGGCTCGCTTTTGATCTCGATGTTATAATAAATCTCATTCCTGTTGTAATCCTTGCAATATTTCTCAGCCATCCTGAAAACATCGGTGAGCAAAGGCTTGCAAACCGCAATTTTCTCCTGGCGTGGAAACGAAGTATTTCCCTTCGATCCGCAATCAAATTTTAAGATCTCGTCATAAGTGAGACGGTAAATATTATATTTCCGTTCATCTTCTGCAGGGATATTATTGCCGGAAGAGTCGAGACAGAATTCACCGGATATCCAGGGATCATGAGATACGATCACCTGTTTATCCCTGGTGATCACAACATCCATTTCGAGTGTTGTAACGCCAAGTTCCATGGCTTTCCGGAATGCAGGAATTGAATTTTCAGGCATCAGTCCCCGTGCACCCCGATGGCCCTGCCAGTCAATTCCCTGAGAGAATGATAATTCCGGTATCATAAGGAATATAATTATCGATAATAGTTTAAAGCGCATTATTTAGAATCAGAATCAGAATTTGAGATTTTATCATTTGGATTTTGGAATTTGGTATTTGTTATTTGGAATTTGGTACTGTTATTTGGAATTTGATTTACATGTGATTTTTATTTCCGGCGGCTGGCTCAGGGTCTGGAATACTACGCAATACCGTTCCGTTAGCCTGAGCAGGGGCGTCATCTGTTCTTCAGTCGCATCCGTATCGATTTCAAAAGTAATCCGGATACGCTGGAATCCCACCGGGGCTTCCTTGGATACGCCGAGGGTTCCCCTGAAATCAATATCACCTTCGGCCTTTACGATTCCCTTACGGATCTCAACCCCGAGGGAAGTGGCCACGGCATTCATGGTTACGCCCGCACAGGCTGCCAGCGCTTCGAGGAGCATGTCGCCGGAACATGCCAGCGAACCTGCTCCCCCGGATGCCGGATGGAGCCCGGCTTCTGCGATGGCTTTTCGCGTGGTTATCTTACAGCTTATGCCTTCCCCCAATTGACCTTCAGCCTTCAGGGTGATAAGGGCGCTTTCGGGATTATCACGGTATTTTTGTTTCAGCGGGGCCTGAATAGCCCGCAATTCACCAGGTTCCATATTTGTTTTGTTTATTGAGAATTTTGAAAGTGATAAGGACTCCCCAATCACCAGGTTATTGCAATATAACGCCGGATCACCTTAAATCATCAATGCTATCGATATAAAAACAGAATTCATGACGTATCATGCCAATATGCGGGTAATAATCAACAGCCTTTGGCGCCGCCAGCAAAATCAGCTTTGCCAACGGGGTAAGGGATTTGGTAAACCTGATCAGCTCTTTGCCAATGCCTTGCCGCTGGTAAGCCTGGTCGACGGCGAGATCGGACATATAAGTGCAGTATGAAAAATCTGTTAGTGACCTGGCCACCCCGACGAGTTTCCCCGATATCCTGGCAGTGACCACAAGGTTTGCATGCTTTAACATGTTTTTAATTCTTTCCCTGTCATTTACAGGTCTTCGTTCACCTAAAGTTGAGCTTTTCAGCACCGCGATGAATTCTTTTGCCGAAAGGTCCGACTCCCGCTGATATTGTATCATGATATTCCGGGTTTGCAGCAAAGTTGCGGAAATTATCGGCGAATCGGAAACTACGAAGAAGCGGCAAAACCCGTAATCGGAGAATGTATACAGGCTTTGTTTGAAATCCTGTACACCACACAGGATTGACGGAGAGGAGGGGACCCTGGTATTTCGAATATCAGTTGTATCTTTCCAATGGAAGGTTCTCGATTTTCTCAAAGACTTCTTCTATCTCCTCATCATTGGCCTGCCGGTCGATCCAGGGATATAAGACCATTTCCTCCTTTTGATTGTGCGATACAAGCACTTCCAGTAATTTTCGTACAAGCGATTCAATTTCATCCGTTTTACCGGAAGTAATTTTCACATAGATCTCCTCCAGGAAATCTTTTATTTGCCTGTGTTCCATTCTCATGACGGCCGTCGGACCGCTTTCGTTCATGCCTGTTTTATCCTCGAAGATCGGGAACAGGATTTCCTCTTCCCATACAATATGCCTCTGGAGCCCGATTTTAAAATCGAAGAACAATGATTTTGCCTTATCCTGATCCGAGCTCCAGGTTTTCCTGAATTCAGCCAGGATATTGTCGAGCCGGTCATGATCATTCCCCATGTATTCCAGTACATTTTTCATTTTCTTTATGTTTTGTTGAATGAATTTTAATTCAAATATTCAGTTATCAGTTATTCCTTGATTTTTTACCGGGGAAATAAGCTTCCGAATTCCTGATGAGCCTCCGGTTCCAGTTCCAGATTACGAGCTGGTAATTTCTCCAGATGTAATCGATTGGGGCCACCAGGAAATGCACAAATCGGGTGAAGGGGATGATGGCGAACATAAAATACCCTGAGATTATGTGAAGCTGGATGAGCCAGGGCATGGAACCGATCGC